>JBFKMA010000212.1:0-4489 GCA_041630175.1 Albidovulum sp. | reverse complement strand
CGCGCCGAGGCGCGGCGCATCGCGGCGACGGCGCTGCTGCTGACGGTCGCGGTGCAGGCCGTTCTGGCGGCGCTGATCTGGACGTTCCGCGACCCGCTCCTGGCGGCGACGGGGGCCGAGGGCGCGGTGCGCGATCACGCCAGGACCTTCCTCGGCATCACGCTGCCCGCGATGCCGCTGATGGCGGCGGGCATCGTCTCGTCGTCGATCCTGCGCGCGGTGGGCGACGCCTGGCGCTCGATGTCGGTGACGATGGTCGCCGGGGCGGTGGCGGCGGTGCTCGATCCCGTGCTGATCGTCTGGATGGGCTGGGGCGTGACCGGCGCCGGCTGGTCGATCGGCGCGGCGCGGCTGGCGATGTGCGCCATCGGCCTGTGGTACCTGATCCGCGCCCACGACATGCTGGCGCGGCCGACGGGCGCGGACATGCGGAGATACCTGCGCCCCTATCTCGGCATCGCGTTGCCGGCGATCGCCACCCAGGTCTCCACGCCCTGCGGCAACTGGATCCTGACGCGCGAGGTGGCGGAGTACGGCGAAAGCGCGGTCGCGGGCTGGGGCGTCGTCATGCGGCTCACGATCCTCGCCTTCGGCGGCATCTTCGCGCTGTCGGGCTCGATCGGCGGCATCATCGGCCAGAACTACGGCGCCCGCCGCCCCGACCGGGTCGCCGAGGCCTACTGGGCGGCGATGAAGTTCTGCGCCGCCTACACGCTCGTCACCTGGGCTCTGATGGCGGCGCTGACGGCCCCCGTCGTCGCCTCCTTCGGGCTCTCGGCCGAGGGCGCGGTCGTGGTGCGGCACTTCACGCTCTACGCGGCGGGCGCCTTCAGCTTCACCGGCGCGCTCTTCGTCGCGAACGCCACGTTCAACAACCTCGGCCGGCCGCTCTGGTCCACTGCGGCGAACTGGCTCCGCGACGGTATCCTGATGCTGCCGACCGCGATTCTCATGACCGGGCTTTTCGGCGCCGTCGGCGTGATCTGGGCCAACGCGCTCGCCAATGTGATCGCGGGTTCGGTAGCCGCATGGCTCGCTTGGCGCTATATACGGTCGCTGAATCGCCCCGCAGCCGCGTTCCGCCCGCACAAAGCAGGAGACTGACATGCTGAGCTTCCTCTTCGGAAAGAAGGCTGCGATGCCGGAGAAGGACGAGGCCCTGCCGGGTCGGGCCGAGCCGATCCCGACCGCCGAGACGCATTTCCTCTCGGGCCGGCCGCTGAAGTCGCCGGTGCCCGAGGGCATGGAGGAGGCGATGTTCGGCATGGGCTGCTTCTGGGGCGTGGAGCGCAAGTTCTGGCAGATCGAAGGCGTGTGGCTGACGATGGCCGGTTATGCGGCGGGTCTCACTCCGAACCCGACCTACCAGGAGACCTGCACCGGGCTCACCGGCCAGAACGAGGTCGTGCGGCTGATCTACGATCCGAAGGTGATCAGCTATGACGACCTGCTCAAGGTGTTCTGGGAAGGCCATGATCCGACCCAGGGCAACCGCCAGGGCAACGATGTCGGCACCCAGTACCGGTCGGGCATCTACACCTATTCCGAGGCCCAGGCCGATGCGGCGGAGGCCAGCCGCCGGATCTATGCCGAGCGGCTGACGGCGGCGGGTTACGGGCCGATCACCACGGAAATCGCGCCCGCCGGCCCGTTCTACTACGCCGAGGACTACCACCAGCAGTATCTCGCGAAGAATCCCGGCGGCTATTGCGGCGTCGGCGGCACCGGCGTGGCCTGCCCGATCGGCCGCAAGGCCTGACCGGGCCCCCGCAGCGTCGGAGGCGAGCGCACCGCGGCGGATCGCGGGTTGCAGGCCTCCCCGCACGGGGGCTATAGCGCCGCATCACGCTCCGTCATCCGGGAAGCCCCATGCCCACCTATTCCGCGCTCACGACCCTGCCTGCCAAGGAACCCGCCGAGGCGCTGGCCGAGGCGATGGAGAACTTCCTGCCCGAACCGGTCGGGGTCGGCGTCTTCGAGATAGAGGACGGCTCGGGCCGCTTCGAGGTCGGCGTCTATTTCGAGGTGGAGCCCGACGCGATCGAACTGGCGCTCCTGGCGGCGATCTACGGCGCCAGGCCGTTCACCGTCTCGGAAGTGCCGGAAACCGACTGGGTCGCGCATGTGAAGCGCGAATTGCAGCCCGTCGCGGCCGGGCGCTTCTTCGTCCATGGCAGCCACGACGCCGACCGCATCCCGGCCGGCGCGGTGCCGCTCCTGATCGAGGCGGCGATGGCCTTCGGCACCGGCCATCACGGCACGACCAAGGGCTGCCTGCTGGCGCTCGACCGGCTCGACCGCGCCGGGTTCCGGGCGCAGAGCACCGCCGATATCGGTTGCGGCACGGCGGTCCTTGCGATGGCGGCGGCCGCGATCTGGCCCGAGCCGGTCATCGCCTCCGACATCGACCCCGTCGCGGTGGAAGTCGCGGAAGCGAATGTCGCGGCGAACGGGCTCGCCGGACGGGTGGCCTGCGTCGAGGCGGTGGGGTTCGATCACCCGGAGCTTGCCGCGCGCGCACCGTTCGACCTCATTTTCGCCAATATCCTGAAGGGGCCGCTGATCGACCTCGCGCCCGAAATGGCGCGCCATGCCGCGCCTTCGGGCTATGTGATTCTGTCGGGCATCCTTGACAGTCAGGCCGATGAGGTGGCCACTGTTTATTGCGCCAACGGGTTTGACCTCTCCCGCCGCGACGAAATCGGCGAATGGACGGCATTGGTTCTGCGACGTCACCAATCCGGCTGACCCGGCGTCACGCCGCAATTTCGCCACAGTTCGACCCCACCCTCGTCACTTACGGGGCGCACGAGACTGGGGGATCGCTATGGTCGATCGGAACATGCGGGACTTCCACGGCCGGCTGGGCAGGATCGAGAAGATTCACAATGCCGGCGGCGGGTTCGAGGCTGAGGGAACGCTCGGCATGTCCTATTACAATGCACAGAAGCGCCCGGTCCGGCGGCCGGGCATTCTCGGGCCGCTGGTCCTGGTGCTGTTGACCGTGGTCGCGATCAAGGCGACGGTCCATGCCACGATCGGCGCTGAGCGCTACGGCGAGCGTATCGCGACACTCGAGGCTGGCGACACGGCCGACCGCGTCGGGGCCTACATCCTTCAGGCCGAGCCGCTGACGCTGGCGATCTCGCATCAGATCCGCAAGGTCATCTACTGATACCGGCCACGCCGGAATGAGAAAGGCCGTGCCGGAACATCCGGCACGGCCTTTGGCGATCCGTGTCGCAGTCGCGTCGTGCGATCAGCCGCGCGGCGCGATCGCCTCGATGTCGCCACGCGACAGCCCGATATCGTCGAGCTCGCGGTCCGACAGTTTCGACAGGGCGTTGCGCGTCATGCGCGCGTCGTTCCAGGCCGAGAAGGTCGAGACGAGCAGGCCGAAGATGCCGTGGGTCGACAGGGCGGCGGCGGGGCGGTGGGCTTCGTAAACAGCCATGGTCGTTTCCTCAGGTTCAAGGCGCGTCCCCACGACGCGTCTCGTTTCGCAAGCCAGATATTCCTCCGTCCCGACCCCCGCAAGGCATGGATTCGCAGGGCTGACATGCAGCGGCTGCAAGCCTCCTTGTGCCCGGTAAGGCGTTGTAACAAAGCTGTTTCTGCGAGTGCAAAATGCGTCGATTCCGATCCATGCAACGTCGAATCCGGATCGCCGCGTTCACGGCGCCGAGACGCGCCCGGGACGGCATTCTTGCTTTGCCATGTTCGCTTTTCGTGCTAGTCGTGGGAAAAAAGCAACATATGAGGGAGCAGATGCGCGTTCTCGGGATCGATCCCGGCCTCCGAAACCTCGGCTGGGGGGTGATCGAGATGGCGGGATCGCGACTCACCCATGTCGCCAATGGCATCATTCATTCGGAGGGTCCGGACCTCGCCGCGCGGCTTCTGTCGCTGTACGCCGCGCTGACGCGGATCGTGGCCGAACACAGACCGGATGCCGCGGCTGTGGAACAGACTTTCGTCAACAAGGACGGCGCCGGCACGCTGAAGCTCGGCCAGGCGCGGGGCATAGCCATGCTGGTACCGGCGCAGGCGGGGCTCGCGGTCGGGGAGTACGCCCCGAACGCGGTCAAGAAGGCCGTCGTCGGCGTCGGCCATGCCGACAAGGGCCAGATCGCCCACATGGTGCGCTACCAGCTTCCCGGCGTGGAGCTTGCAGGGGCGGACGCCGCCGATGCGCTGGCGATCGCGATCTGCCATGCCCATCATCTGCAAAGCGCTGGCCGCATGGCCGCCGCGATCAAGGGGGCGGCATGATCGGGCGGATAGCCGGCGTGATCCTGCCCCGCGCGACGGATCACGTGCTGATCGACGTGCGCGGCGTGGGCTATGTCGTCCACGTCTCGCAGCGCACCGCGGCGAGCCTGCCGCCGGTGGGTGAGGCGGTGGCGCTCTATACCGAGCTTCTGGTGCGCGAGGACCTCTTGCAGCTCTTCGGTTTCCCGACGCTTCTGGAAAAGGAGTGGCACCGGCT
>JBFKMA010000211.1:0-4516 GCA_041630175.1 Albidovulum sp. | reverse complement strand
TGACCAAGACCTACGGCAACGGCTTCGACGCTGTCACCCACAAGGCCGATATCCGCGCCTTCCTCGACTGGTGGAACGAGAAGAGCTTCTTTCCGCTCAGCGATGCCGACGCGAAGCAGGCGGGCGCATCGGACTACCCGATGGCGGCCTGACCGCCGCGCCACAGCCAAGCCAAGACGCCCGCAGCCCTCCCCTGCGGGCGTTTTCTTTGGCCGAGGCGAACCTCCCGAAACAACTGAAACCCTGGGGCCCGGAATCCGCCGTCGGGCTGAAACGCGGCGGCGTCAGAAATCGCCCCGGAAACGAGATTCGGAGTTAGATCATGCCAACGCGCACCGACGTCATCATCATCGGCGCAGGCCAGGCCGGGCTGGCGATGAGCCATTGCCTGACCGCGCGCGGCATCGACCACGTCGTCCTCGAACGCGGACGCGTCGGCGAACGCTGGATCTCCGAACGCTGGCCGGGGCTGCGGCTGCTGACGCCGAACTGGATGACCCAGCTTCCCGGCCTCCGGCCAGCCGGAGATCCCGACGCCTTCATGGCCGCCGCCGACTTCGCGGCCACGCTGGCCCGCTACCGCGCCGAGATCGCCGCCCCGGTCGTGACCGGGTGCGAGGTCTTAGCGGTCGGCACCGGACCGCGCGGCTTCACGGTATGGACGTCGGAAGGCGCCTTTTCGGCCCGCGCCGTCGTCGTGGCGACCGGCGCCTGCGACCGGCCGGCGATCCCTGCATGGTCTGCCGATCTCGGCCTCGGCGTCGAGCAGCTGGACGCGACCGAGTACCGCGGTCCGGACGCGCTGCCGGACGGCGGCGTGCTGGTCGTCGGCGCCTCGGCGACGGGCGCCCAGCTTGCCTCCGAGATCCGCGCCTCCGGCCGCCCGGTCACGCTGGCCGCGGGCCGCCATGTCCGCGCGCCGCGCCGCTATCGCGGGCGCGACCTGTTCCACTGGCTCGACCGCAGCGGCTTTCTACGCGAGCCGCGCGATCCCGGCGCCGACAATCGGCGGCTCATGGCGCAGCCCTCGCTGCAGATCGTCGGCAGCGACGACGGGCGCGAGATCAGCCTCGATCACCTCGCCGCCCAAGGCGTGCGGATCGCCGGACGGGCGCTCGGCGTCGCCGGCGGCCGGGTGCGGTTCGCGCCGACGCTCGCCACGGAACGCGCGGCGGCGGAACGGCGGCGGCGCAAGCTTCTGGCCACGATCGACGAGCACATCGCCGCGGCCGGGCTGGAGGCGCCCGAAGAGCCGCAGGCATGGGAGGCGCCCGCCCCGCTCGCGCCGGGGCCGGATTCCCTGGATCTCGGCGCCGCCGACATCCGGACCGTGGTCTGGGCCACCGGATTCCGCCGCGCCTATCCGTGGCTGAAACTGCCTGTCCTCGACCCGCAGGGCGAGATCCAGCACCGCGACGGCGCGACATCGGTTCCGGGCCTCTACACGCTCGGCCTGCCGTTCATGCGCCACCGCAGCTCGGCCTTCATCTACGGCGTCGGCCGCGATGCCGAGGCGATTGCCGCCTCGATCGCCGGCCGCGTCACGCAAGCCGACCCAATCGCAGCCTGAAAGGAACCCACATGCCCCACAGCACCCACGGCAATGACTACGACGCCATCATCGTCGGCGCGCGCTGCGCCGGCGCCGCGACCGCAATGCTCCTCTCGCGGCGCGGCGCCCGGGTCCTGGTCGTCGATCACGACTGGCCGGGCACCGACACGATGTCCACCCACGCGCTGATGCGCGGCGCGGTGCACCAGCTCCGCAAGTGGGGGCTGCTTCAGGAGATCGTCGATGCCGGCACCCCGGCGATCCGGCGCACGAGCTTCATCTACGGCGCCGAGGCCCTCGATATCGACCTGAAGTCGGAGAACGGCATCGACGCGCTCTATGCGCCGCGGCGCAGCCTGCTCGACGCGACGCTGGCCGAGGCCGCCGCGGCGGCGGGGGTCGAGCTGCGCTACGGCACCGGCTGCGTCGGGCTTCTGTTCGACGAAACCGGCCGCGTGCACGGCGCGCGACTCAGGACGCCCTCGGGCGTGACCGAGGAGGTGCGCGCGCCGCTCGTCATCGGCGCCGACGGGCGGCGTTCGGCCGTGGCGCGCCATGCCGGCGCGAAGATCACCCGCGAGGCCGCGCACAGCATCGCCTGCATCTATCACTACGTCGAGGGCCTGCCCAACCGCGGCTATCGCTTCCACTTCGCGCCGGGCGCGTCCGGGGGGATCATCCCGACCAATGACGGCCTGTCCTGCACCTTCGTCGCGGTGCCGCCCGCGCGGCATCGCGAGGCGCGCAAGGCCGGCGTTGCGGATCCGCTCGAACTGATCGCGCGGCATGTGCCCGTCCTCGCCGCGG
This sequence comes from Albidovulum sp., assembly GCA_041630175.1. Lineage (GTDB taxonomy): Bacteria > Pseudomonadota > Alphaproteobacteria > Rhodobacterales > Rhodobacteraceae > Albidovulum. Next base: position 2,157 of record JBFKMA010000211.1, on the reverse strand, counting down.
AACTCGCCGGCGCGACGCCCGTCAGCACGCCGGTCACCTTCGCCGGCAGCCGCGGCTACTTCCGGCAGTCGGCCGGTCCGGGCTGGGCGCTCGTCGGGGATGCGGGTTACTTCCGCGACCCGGTCACCGCGCATGGCATCACCGACGCCTTCCGCGACGCCGAGATCCTCGCCAACGCGGTGACGGCGGGCCGCGTCGCCGATTACCCGGCGCTGCGCGACGCGCTCTCGTCGGACTTCTTCGAACTGACCGACAGGATCGCCGCGCTCGACTGGTCGCTGGAGGAGGTGCAGGAACTGCACTACACGCTCAACCGCACCATGAAGACGAACCAGCAATGGATCGCCACCATGGACGAAAGGCTGCCGCAGGCCGCCTGACCGGATCGGCAGGAACGCAGACACCCGCCCATCGTGGCGGGTGTTTTGTTGCGTGCATGGCGGCACGAAAAAAGACCCGCCACGAAGGGCGGGTCAGTCGGGGAAAGTCGGGAACGCGCTCGCTCAGACTCGGTAGGCGCGGCGGTGGGGATGATCGGTAAGGCCGATATCGCGGGCCAGCCGGGGGCTGATGTCGCGCGCCGCGTGGTAGATGCGGCGCTGCTCGCGCCGCTGGCGCAGGGCGTCGTAAAGATCGTTGATCGCTTTCATTTCAGGTCTCCGTCCTTGGCTTTCGATGCCACAGTTATCGCCCGGCACCGTTTCAGGCCGGTGTCGCGACACGCCGAACCGCGCTTCGATTCCTTCAACGCGGCCGCGCGAGCTGAAACAATTGAAACAGTGGCGGGCGCATCCCGACACAGGATTGAAACCTGGCGGGGAAAGCCTGTTCGGGGGAATTTCGCTGAAAAACTTGCCACATGGACGCAGTTTGCTCATGCTTGACGACACCAACCACATGCACGTCCGCAACAGGACGGCCGGACTGGGCCCGGGAGGGAACCCCGTGGAAAAGACGCTTTTTGAGAAATACGGCGGGTTTTCGGTTGTCAGCAAGATCGTCCTCGATCTCTACGACCGGCTTCTCGACGACGACGATGTCGGGCCATTCTTCGACGACATCGAGATGGCCCGGATCGTCGATCACCAGACCAAGTTCATCTCCTCGCTGATGGGAGGGCCCGCCTCCTACACCGATGACCAGATACACAAGATGCATGCGCGCCTGACGATCACCCATGCGCAGTTCGACACGCTGCAACGGATCCTGCGCGAAACCTTGACCGATCACGACATCGCGCCCGAAGACGTCGCGACGATCGCGGCGGAGTTCGAGGCGCGGCGCGGGCTGGTGGTGGAGTAACGCCATGTCGATCGCCGCGATCAACGAACAACTGCTGCGCGCCATCGGGGTCGGCGTCGCGCTCCTGGACCTCGACACGTTCCGGCTGCGCTTTTGCAACGACACGTTCCGCGAATGGTTCGGCGAGATCGAGGTGGGCCATCACCTGACGGATCTCTTCGCCGGCATCGACGTCGAGATGCTGAAGGCGGCCCTGAACGGCGATGGGCGCTATACGTCGGAAACGACGTTCCGGCTGCGCAGGCGGACGATGACGGTCGCGATGTCCTTCAACCGCGCACTCGACGGCGAGGAGGCGATCGCGGTGCTGGTCTGCCAGAACATCTCGCGGATCAAGGAGCTGGAATCGATGATCGATTCCTATTCCATGATGGTCGAGCGCAACACCCGCGAGATCAAGCGCGAGAAGGAGCAGGTCGAGAAGCTCCTGCTCAACATGATGCCGCGCTCGGTCTACGAGGAATACAAGACCTTCGGCATTGTCACGCCCCGGCTCTACGACCCGGTCGCCGCGCTCTGCCTCGACTTCGTCGGTTTCGCCGAGATGGTCACCGCCCACGATCCGGGCGTGATCGTGAGCGAGCTCAACGACATCTACACCGCCTTCGACCGGATCGGCGAGCAGTTCGGCTGCGCCCGGATCCGCGCGGTGGGGGATTTCTACATCGCCATGGCCGGCCTGCCCGACCCGAGCGAGGACTATGCCCAGTCGGCGGCCAATGCCGCGGTCCGCTTCCTGCGCTACCTCAGGCAGCGCAACGAGACCCATCCGATCCAGTGGACCTGCCGCATCGGCCTTGCGGCGGGGCCGGTGGTGGGCTCCGTCGTCGGCGTGCAGAAATACATCTACGACGT
>JBFKMA010000210.1:0-4552 GCA_041630175.1 Albidovulum sp. | reverse complement strand
GGCCAGGCCACGACGGGTGGCGAGGCGCAAAGAAAGGCTGCGGCATGAGTTGCTGGGAGACCATCGCAGATTACGGGCTGAGAAGCCTCGGCATCGGCGAAAGGCTGCTGCCGCGGTCCGACTTCACGCTCTGCCAGCAGTTCACCCTGATCGGGTCGGGCATGATCTGGAACATCTATTTCGGCACGCTCGCGCTCCTGTCGGGCTTCGTGCTCGCCACCTCGGTGGCGCTCGCCAAGGCGGCGCGCAACCCGTGGTTCCGCAAGCCCGCGGAGTGGTTCATCTTCGTGTTCCGCGGCTCGCCGCTCTTCATCCAGTTCTTCTTCGCCTATTTCCTGTTTCTCAGCCTCAAATCCGCCTGGCCGGTATTCGCGCCCTTCACTGCGGCCTGGCTCGGCGCGCTGGTCGTGCTGTTCCTCAACACCGCCGCCTATTCGGCCGAGATCTTCTACGGCGCGCTGCAATCGATCCCCAAGGGTGACGTCGAGGCCGCCGACGCCTATGGCATGTCGGGCTGGCCACGCTTCCGCCGGGTGATCTGGCCGACGATGCTGCGCCTGGCCTGGCCGGCCTATACGAACGAGGCGATCTTCCTCTTCCACGCCACGACGCTGGTGTTCTTCTCGGGCTTCCCGACGCTCAGGCAGCAGGGCGACGCGCTCTATTACGCGAGCTATTTCGCCGACAAGACCTTCAACCCGTTCATCCCCTATCCGATCCTCGCGGGCTACTTCATCCTGCTGACGCTGACGATCATCGGGCTGTTCGGCCTCATCAACGCGCGGCTCAACCGTCACCTGCCGCAGGCGACCCGCAGCAGAATTCGCTTGCGTCCACAGCTGATCCGGTAGTATTGGTTATTTGATCAAATTATTCGGGCGGATTGATGGCCGGATTTCCGGCACTTGCCAGAACAAGCCGCGCCACTCGCGAAATTTGATCATAAACAGCCAAGGCCCAAGGGCATGGGCCGACGCTGCCTGCCGGATCCTCGCGGATCCGGTGTGAGGCGGTATCGGAGCACGCGCCCTGCCAAACAGGTGCGGAACATGAAGAACTGGCTCAGAAAACACCCCGAGGTGCGCACGATCCGTGTTGCAGCCGCCGATCTCAACGGACAGCCGCGCGGCAAGCGCGTGCCGGTGCGCTTCGCCGACACGGTGGTCGAGAACGGCACCCGCTACCCGATGTCGGTGCTCAATCTCGACATCTGGGGCGAGGATATCGAGGACAGCCCTCTGGTCTTCGAATCCGGCGATGTCGACGGCGTGCTGAAGCCCACCGAGCGCGGCTTCATGCCGATGCCCTGGCTCGACAGCCCTTCGGCGCTGCTGCCGATCTGGATGTTCCGCGAGAGCGGCCGGCCCTATGAGGGCGACCCGCGCCACGCGCTCGCCCGCATCGTCAAGCGCTACAAGGCGCTGGGGCTGACGCCGGTCTGCGCGATGGAGCTGGAATTCTTCCTGATCGACGACAGCGGCAAGACCCTGCAGGTCCCGACCAGCCCGCGTTCGGGCAAGCGCCGCAAGGCGGCGGAGATCATGTCGATCCGGGCGCTCGACGCCTTCGACACGTTCTTCACCGACCTCTACGACGCCTGCGAGGAGATGGACATTCCCGCCGACACCGCGATCTCCGAATCCGGCCTCGGCCAGTTTGAGATCAACCTGATGCATTGCGACGACGCGCTGCGCGCCGCCGACGATGCGTGGCTCTTCAAGATGCTCCTCAAGGGCATGGCCCGCCACCACGGCTTCGCGGCGAGCTTCATGGCGAAACCTTACCCGGAATATTCCGGCAACGGGCTGCACACCCATTTCTCGGTGATCGACAAGGAGGGCGAGAACGTCTTTTCCAACGACGGGCCGGACGGCTCCGACCTGCTGAAACACGCTGTCGCCGGCTGCCTCGCCGCGATGCGCGACTGCACGCTCCTCTTCGCGCCGCATGCCAACAGCTACGACCGGCTGATCCCCGAGGCCCATGCCCCGAACGGCATCTCCTGGGCCTACGAGAACCGCACCTCGGCGATCCGCATCCCCTCGGGCAACCCGGCGGCGCGGCGGATCGAGCACCGGGTCGCGGGCGGCGACGTGAACCCCTATCTCATGCTCGCCGGCATCCTCGGCGCCGCGCTGATCGGCATAGAGGAGAAGATGACCCCGCCGCCGCCGATCACCGGCAACGCCTACGCGCTCGATCTGCCGCTTCTGTGCGAGACCTGGGAAGAGGCGATCGACGCCTTCGAGCAGAGCGAGATCGTCGCCAGGATCTTCCCCAAGGAACTGATCCGCAACCTCGTCATGACCAAGCGGCAGGAACTGCACTACATGGCCGAGCTGACCCCCGAGGAAAAGACCGAGATCTACCTCGACACCGTGTGACCCGAGCGCGCTCCCCTTGCCTGACGGCTCGGGGCGGCGCTACGCTTTGCCAAACCCGAACAAGAGACTTTCATGCGCATCGGCATCCTCCAGACCGGCCAGTCGCCGGACATGCTCCGCTCCGAGATGGGCGACTATCCCGACATGTTCACCCGGCTCCTGGCCGGGCGCGACCTGAACTTCACGAGCTACCATGTCGAAGCCATGGAGTTTCCCGAGCGTGTCCGCGACTGCGACGGCTGGCTCATCACCGGCTCGCGCCACGGCGCCTACGAGGATCACCCCTTCATCGCGCCACTCGAGGCATTCATCCGCGAGGCCCATGCCGAGAAGGTGCCGATGGTCGGCATCTGCTTCGGCCACCAGATCATCGCCCAGGCGCTCGGCGGCAAGGTCGAGCGGTACCCCGATGGCTGGGCGGTGGGTCCGACCGAGTACGATTTCGGCGGCGAGACGGTGACGATGAACGCCTGGCACCGCGATCAGGTGACCAAGCGCCCCGACGCGGCCGAGGTCGTCGCCTGCAACGATTTCTGCGCGAATGCCGCCCTCGTCTACGGCGACTGGGCGTTCTCCGTGCAGGCCCATCCCGAGTTCCCCGACGCCTTCGTCGACGGGCTGATGCGCACCCGCGGGCCGGGCCTCGTCCCCGACGAGGTCATGGCGGCAGCGCGCGCCAAGCTCGGCCATCCCAATTCCTCTGCCGCGATCGCCGACCGGATCGCGGATTTCTTCAAGCAAAACCGTAACGAAAAGACAGTGTGATTCATGTCCGACTGGACCCAGAAACTTCCCGAAGCCGCCCAGGAATACATCGCCGGCCGCAGGCTCGATGAGGTCGAATGCCTCGTCGCCGACCTCGCGGGCGTGGCCAAGGGCAAGGCGATGCCGGCGTCGAAGTTCGGCAAGCAGAAATACTTCCACCTGCCCAACTCGATCTTCGCCCAGACGATCACCGGCGATTATGCCGACATGCCGGACGAAAGCGAGTTCACCGAGCCCGACATGGTCCTGACCCCGGACTTCTCGACCGCGACGGCGGTGCCCTGGACCGCCGACATCACCATCCAGGTCATCCATGATGCGAACGACCAGCAGGGCAACCCGGTGCCGATGGCGCCGAGGAACGTCCTGAAGCGCGTGGTGGAACTCTACCGGGCCGAAGGCTGGAAGCCGATCGTCGCGCCCGAGATGGAGTTCTTCCTCGTCGCCCGCAACATCGACCCGAACATGCCGGTGATCCCGCCGATGGGCCGCTCGGGCCGGCGCGCGGCCGCCAAGCAGGCCTATTCGATGTCGGCCGTCGACGAATACGGCAAGGTCATCGACGACATCTACGATTTCGCCGAGGCCCAGGGCTTCGAGATCGACGGCATCGTCCAGGAAGGCGGCGCCGGCCAGGTCGAGCTCAACCTCTCGCACGGCGACCCGATCAACCTCGCCGACGAGGTCTTCTACTTCAAGCGGCTCCTGCGCGAGGCGGCACTGCGTCACGACTGCTTCGCCACCTTCATGGCCAAGCCGATCGAGGGCGAGCCGGGAAGTGCGATGCACATCCATTCCTCGGTCGTCGACATCGCCACCGGCAAGAGCATCTTCTCCGACGCCAAGGGCGGCGAGACCGAAGCCTTCCTGCATTTCATCGCCGGGATGCAGAACTACCTGCCCGCGGTCGTCGCGCTGATGGCGCCCTACGTGAACTCCTACCGCCGCTACGTCCCCGACTTCGCCGCGCCGATCAACCTCGAATGGGGCCGCGACAACCGCACAACCGGGCTCCGGGTGCCGATCTCCGAACCGGCGGCGCGGCGCATCGAGAACCGGCTGCCGGGCATGGACTGCAACCCCTATCTCGGCATCGCGGCGACGCTGGTCTGCGGCTATCTCGGGCTCATGGAGAAGAAGCTGCCGCGACCCGAGGTGACCGGCAACGCCTATGTCGATTCCGACGAGCTGCCGACCAATCTCGGCGACGCGCTCGACCTGTTCTCCGACTGCGCGCCGCTGCGCGAGGCGCTGACGCCGGAATTCTGCGACATCTACGAGGCGGTCAAGCGCAACGAGTACAAGGAATTCCTCCAGGTCATCAGCCCCTGGGAGCGCGAGCATCTGCTGCTGAACGTCTGACCGCCGCGATCGGCGCTTTTCCGCAGGCCGCCTCCGGGCGG
>JBFKMA010000209.1:0-4572 GCA_041630175.1 Albidovulum sp. | reverse complement strand
CGGCGAACTGATCCGCCGGACCCTGTCGGAAATCCTGCAGCGCGGCGAGGTCCATAACGACACGCTCAGGGCGATGTCGATCACGGTGGGCGAGGTGCGGGTCTCGGGCGATCTCAGGGTGGCGACGGTCTATGTGCTGCCCCTGGGCGGCAAGGATGCCGACGAGGCGCTGGTGGCGCTGCACCGCTCGAAGGGCGAGCTCAGGCACCATGTCGGCCAGGCGATGAAGCTGAAATTCGCGCCGGAGCTGCGCTTCGTCCTCGACGAGACCTTCGACCGGATGGATGCGACGCGGCGGCTCCTGGCCGACGAGCGGGTGCAGCGCGATATCGCAAAGCGCGATGGCGACGAAGACGGCGATGACGATCTGGGCTAGGGCCGGGCTCGCGGTTCTTGTCATGGCCGGGGCGGCGCGGGCCGAATCCTGCCGGACGATGGAACATGAGGGGCGGTCCTACGCGATCTGCGAGGTCGCCGCGGACGCGGATCTGCGGCTCTTCCTCACCGGCGCGGACGGCCGGCCGATGGGCACCTTCAACCGGCTGCGCAAACAGGTGGAGGCCGAGGGCAAGCATCTCGTCTTCGCGATGAATGCCGGCATGTACCATTCCGATCGCGCGCCGGTCGGGCTCTATGTCGAGACCGGGCGCGAGGTCGCGCCGCTCGTGACCTCGGCGGGGCCGGGGAATTTTGGAATGCAGCCGAACGGGATCTTCTGCATCGGCGCGGAAAGCTTCGCGGTGGTCGAGACGCTCGCTTTCGCCGAGGCGCCCCCGGATTGCCGTTACGCCACGCAATCCGGGCCGATGCTGGTGATCGGCGGCGCGCTGCATCCGCGGTTCATCCCGGAATCCGATTCGCGCTACATCCGCAACGGGGTCGGCGTCTCGGCGGACCGGCGGCGGGCCTGGTTCGCGATCTCCGACGCGCCTGTCAATTTCGACGAGTTCGCACGGCTCTTCCGCGACGCGCTGGCGGTGGAGGATGCGCTCTATTTCGACGGCAAGGTCTCGCGGCTCTACGCGCCGGAGATCGGGCGCGACGATATCGGCTTTCCGATGGGGCCGATGGTCGGGCTGGCCGCGCCCGGGCGTTGACGGGGACGCGCGCATTCGCTAGCAGGCCAGCTTCTGTCTCATGGGGCGAATGATGGCACGCAAGAAGGGTCGCGACATTTCCGGGTGGCTGGTGGTCGACAAGCCGGCGGGGATGACCTCGACATCGGTGGTGAACAAGGTGCGCTGGGCGCTGGACGCGAAGAAGGCGGGCCATGCCGGGACGCTGGACCCGGACGCGACCGGCGTTCTGGCCGTGGCGCTGGGCGAGGCGACGAAGACCGTGCCCTTCGTGACCGATGCCCTGAAATGCTACCGCTTCGCGGTGCGGCTCGGGCAGGCCACGAAGACCGACGATGCCGAGGGCGAGGTGGTCGCCACCTCCGAGGCACGGCCCACGGATAACGAGATCCGCGCGGCCCTGGAGCAGTTCCGCGGCGAGATCATGCAGGTGCCGCCGCAATTCTCCGCCGTCAAGGTCGAGGGCGAGCGCGCCTATGCGCTGGCGCGGGCCGGCGAGGAGATGGAGCTGGCGGCGCGCGAGCTCTGGGTCGAGAGCCTCGAGATGGTGGCGCGGCCCGACGCCGACACGGTCGAGCTGGAGATGGTCTGCGGCAAGGGCGGCTACGTGCGCTCGATCGCGCGGGATCTCGGCCAGGCGCTCGGCTGCTACGGCCATGTCACCTGGCTCAGGCGCGAATGGTCGGGGCCGTTCGAGGCCGCCGACGGCGTGTCGATCGAGAGGATCGACGAACTGGCGAAGAGCGCGGCGCTCGATGCGCTGCTGCTGCCGCTCGAGGTCGGACTTGCGGACTTGCCGGAGCTGAAGGCGACGGCGGAGGGCGCGGCGCGGCTCCGCAACGGCAATCCCGGCATGGTGCTGGCCTCGGATGCCGAATGGGGCGAAGAGGCCTGGGCGAGTTTTCAGGGCCGCGCGGTGGCGGTCGGGGTCTACAAGTCGGGCGAACTGCATCCGAGCCGGGTGTTCAACCTCTGACGTCGGAGCCGGGGGCGCGGCCCCCGGCCCCCGGGATATTTTCACCAAGTGGAAGGGGAACGGGTTCAGAGTTTGAGCCCGATCCTCCGTCCCTCGTGGAACGCATAAGGTGCCTGGCGCGGCGCTGCGGCGTCGCCGATGAGGTGGATTTCCAGATCACCGAGTTCGCCCGAGAGCGGATCGAATGCCCGGTTCGTCGTCGACATGACGAGGGCCGTGGCGTCGAGCCGGGTTTCCGATCCGGTGAGCAGGTTGCGGATGGTGGCGGCCTGCCCGTGCCATTCGGCGATCAGGTGTTCGGTGAGGAAGGTCACGCCGAGCTTCACGAGGCGGGGCCGGAGCGGGATGTCGGCCGAGGTGCGGGCGAGTTCCTTGCCGATGAAGGGCTCAGGCGTGACGATCGTCACCTTTCGCCCCGCTTCGGCCATCGCCCAGGCGGTGCCGAGGCCGCGCCAGTTGCCGCCCTCGTCGTAGAGGATGACGTGGTCCCCGAGTTTGGCCTCGCGACGCATCACGTCCTCGGGGGCGTAGACGTTGCCGCGGTCGATGCCGGGAAGCCGGTCCTTGCCCGGCATCCAGCGCTGGAAGCCGTCCTCATCGGGAAGCGAGCCGGTGGCGAGAACGACGGCATCGGGATCGAGGGCGCGGATGTCCGCGGCCTCGGCATAGCTGTTGAGATGGAGCCGGACCTGGAGCTTCTCGAACTGGCGCTCGTACCAGTCCATGAGGTCGAGGATCTGCGCGCGGCGCGGCTGTTCGCCCGCGAGGCGGAACTGGCCACCGATCCGGGCCTGCGCTTCGAAGATGTCGACGCGGTGGCCGCGTTCGGCGGCGACCCGGGCGGCCTCAAGACCCGCCGGGCCGGCGCCGACGACGACGATGCGGCGCGGGGCTTCGGCCGGCGAGAAGCGGTCGCCGCCCCATTCGAATTCGCGCCCCGCCGAGGGGTTGATGAGGCAGGAGATCCAGTAGTCGCGGCCACGCCTGCCCCAGCACATCTGGTTGCAGGAGATGCAGCCGCGCACGTCCTCGGCCCTGCCCTCGGCGGTCTTGCGCGCGAGATGCGGGTCGGCGATCTGGCCGCGCACGATCGAGACCATGTCGGCCTGGCCCGAGGCGATCACGCTTTCGGCGTTCTCCGGCGTGCGGATATGCGCCTCGGAGGTGATCCTGGCGTGCTTGACGATGCCTTTCAGCGTCTCGGTGAAGGGCGCGGTCAGCTTCTCGGCGAAGAGGAAGGTCGGCATCAGCCGCTCGAAATCGAGATAGCCGCCGTGGCCGCAGGTGACGTAGTCGATATGGCCGGTGGCGTCGTGGAGCGCGACGATCTCGGCCAAAGCCTCGCCCTGAAGCGTCACGTCGAAGCTGTCGGAGGTCGAGATCGCGAGGCCGATGATGAAATCCTCGCCGCAGTTCTTGCGGATACCCTCGATGATAAGGCGCGACATGCGGGTGCGGTTCGCGAGGCTGCCGCCCCATTTGTCGTCGCGCCGGTTCGACCAAGGGGTCCAGAACTGGTCGAGGAGCGAGTGATAGGCGCCCCAGACTTCAACGCCCTGAAAGCCGCCCTTCTGGCAGCGCACGGCGGCGGCGACATGGGCCTCGATCAGTTCCTCGATCTCGGCCCCGGTCATGGCGTGGGAGCCGTCCGAATCGTGGTAGGACGGCCCGCCCGACGGCCCCCAGTGGGGCGAGAAGCTGAGGTCGGAATCGCCATGCGCGCCGACGTGGTAGAGCTGCTGGAGGAGGACGGCGCCCGCCGCATTTACCGGCTCGGTGATCTTCTGGAAATGCGGGATCACCTCGTCGGTGCCGTGGCGGAAGTTGCCGCGGGTGAGGACGCCGGTACGGTGCACGGGCATCGGCTCGGCGACGATCATCGCAGCGCCGCCGAGGGCGCGTTCGAGGAGATAGGCGCCGAAGCGTTCTCCGGGCAGGCCCTCGACGCTCATGTTCGCGGTATGGGCGCCGAAGACGATGCGGTTGCGCAAGGTATGTCCCCGAAGCTCGATCGGGGACATCAGACGGGGATGGGCGGTGGTCATGTCAGCCCCTCATGCGGTCGCCGGCGGGGTCGTAGAGCGGGGCCGAGACGACGCGCGCCGCGCAGAACTGGCCGTTGATCTCGACTTGAAGCGCGGTGCCGTCGGCGGCGGCCTCCGGCGGCACGTAGCCGAGCGCCACGGACTTGCCGACGTGATGGGCGTAGCCGCCCGAGGTCACGTGACCGATGCAGGCGCCGCCCTTGAGGATCGCCTCGTCGCCGACGACGTCGCGGTCGGTCTCGATGACCATCGTCACCAGCTTCGCCTTGGGCCCGTGCTTCGCCTCGGCGACGGCAGCCTCGCGGCCGACGAAGTCCTTGGTCCAGTCGATGAAGGCGTCGACCCCGCTTTCCGCCGCCGTGTAGTCGGGGCGGAAGTCCATGGTCCAGACACCCCAGCCCTTTTCGAGGCGCAGACTCATCAGCGCCCGCGCGCCGTAGGGCTTCAGCCCGAGATCGGCGCCCGCCGCCTCGAT
>JBFKMA010000208.1:0-4703 GCA_041630175.1 Albidovulum sp. | reverse complement strand
GCATGAAGCACTTCCGGGTTGGCCATCCGCACCGCCTGCCCGCGCCTGTCCGAGCAATCGACAACCGCGAGGCGCAGCATGATGCCGATCTGTGGCGCGGCGAGCCCGTAGCCCGGCATCGCGTCCATGGTCTCGACCATGTCGTCCCAGATCATCCGCACGGTCTCGGTCACCGCCTCCACCGGCTCGGCCGGCGTCCGCAGCCGCTTGTCGGGGTAGGGAACGAAGGGCCGGACGGTCACAGCCGCGCCCGTTCGCGTTTCAGCTTGGTCATCTTGCGGGTGATGAGCTGGCGCTTCAGCGGCGTCAGGTAGTCGATGAAGAGCTTGCCGTCGAGATGGTCGATCTCGTGCTGGACGCAGGTCGCCCAGAGCCCGTCGAAATGCTCCTCGACCGTCGCGCCGTCAAGCGCCAGCCAGCGCACCTTGACCTCGGCCGGCCGCGTCACCTCGGCATATTGCTCGGGGATCGACAGGCAGCCCTCCTCGTAGGTGTTCTTCGCCTCTGACGCCCAGGTGATTTCGGGGTTCATCAGAACCATCGGCCGCGGCTTGGCCTCGGGGTCCTTCACGCAGTCCATCACGAGGATGCGCTTCATCAGCCCGACCTGCGGCCCGGCAAGGCCGACGCCGGGCGCGTCATACATGGTTTCGAGCATGTCCGCCGCGGCGGCGCGCAATTCGTCCGTGACCTCGGTCACGGGGTCGCAGCACTTTTTCAGGCGCGGATCGGGATGGAGCAGGATCGGGCGTATCGTCATGAGCCGTGATTTAGGCGAAGCCGGAGCCACGCGCAATGGCCGCCCCTTGCGCCCGCCCCCGCGATGGCTAACCTCGGCGCCGCGACAAGAGGAACCAGCATGAATTTCGACGAGATCATCGATTTCCGCGGCCAGCACACCTCGAAATGGGACACGATGGAGAAGAACCTCGGCGTCTCGCCCGAGGACGGGCTGGCGATGTGGGTGGCGGACATGGAGTTCCGCCAGCCGCAGGTCATGATCGACGCGGTCAAACGTGCCGCCGACCGGGCGCTCTTCACCTATTTCGGCGATGCCGGCGACAGCGACGCCGCGATCCAGTGGTGGATGAAAACCCGGCATGGCTGGGATGTGGACGCCAGGGCGATCTTCACCACGCATGGCCTCGTCAACGCCGTCTCCATGTGCCTTGAGACCTATACGAAGCCGGGCGACGGCGTGATTCTGTTCACGCCGGTCTACCACGCCTTCGCTCGGGTGATCCGCGCCAATGAGCGGCGGCTTGTGGAATGCCCGCTCAGGGTCCGCGACGGCGTCTATGCGATGGATTTCGACGCCTGGGACGCGCAGATGACCGGAACCGAGAAGATGGCGATCCTCTGCTCGCCGCACAATCCCGGCGGGCGGGTCTGGACGCGAGAGGAATTGCAGGGCGTCGCCGACTTCGCGAAACGTCACGACCTGATCCTGATCTCGGACGAGGTCCATCACGACCTCGTCTATCCCGGCCAGAAACACATCGCCATGCCGCTCGTCGATCCGTCGATCTCCGACCGGCTGATCATGCTCACCGCGACGTCCAAGACCTTCAACGTCGCCGGCATGCATTGCGGCAACGCGATCATCCACGACGAAGGCCTGCGCGCCGCCTTCGCCAGGCGGATCCACCAGCTTTCGGTCTCGCCGAACTCGATGTCGATGCACATGACGCCGGCGCTCTATTCGCCCGAGGGTGCGGAATGGGTCGACGCGCTCACCGCCTATCTCGACGCCAACCACCGGCTGTTCCGCGAAGGCATCAATGCCATTCCCGGGCTGAAGATGATGCCGATGCAGTCGACCTACCTCGCCTGGGTGGATTTCTCTGGCACCGACATGAAGCGCGAGGATTTCGCGGCCCGCGTCGCCGAGGAGGCGAAGATCGCGGCCAGCCCCGGCCCGGTCTTCGGGGCGGGCGGCGAGAGCTTCCTGCGCTTCAACATCGCGATGCCACGGGCGCGGATCGCGGAAGCGGTGGAGCGGATGCAACGGGCCTTCGCCGACCTGCAATGATCCGGCTCCGGCGGGCCTTCCGGACGCTCATCCTGTTGGTCGCGCTCGCTCTCGGCGCGCTGGCGCTCTACGACCGCCACGTCGTGCCGCCGCCCGAGCCGCTGCCACCGCTCAACGGGCAGATCGACCGCATCCTGATCGAGAAATCCGCCCGCCGCCTGACCGTCTTCCGCGACGGCGAGGCCCTGCGCAGCTACCGCGTGGCGCTCGGCTTCGCGCCCGAGGGCGACAAGCTCCGCGAGGGCGACGGGCGCACGCCCGAAGGGCGGTTCCGCGTCGACCGGCGCAATTCCGACAGCGCCTATCACCTCTCGCTTGGGCTCGACTATCCGCAGAAGGACGACCTGATCCGCGCCGCGGCCGGCGGCTATTCCCCCGGCGGCGAGATCTTCATCCACGGCCAGCCCAACGCCTTCCTCGGCAAGGCGACGCTCCGCCACGACTGGACGGCGGGCTGCATCGCCGTTGCGGATGCCGAGATCGAGGAACTCTGGCGCATCACGCCGATCGGGACCGAAGTCGAGATCCGCCCCTGACCGCGCCTTCATCTTGCTGGAAATATCCCCGCCGGAGGCATCCGCCGGGCCGTGCCCGCGACCGGCCGTTCAGTTGCGCGGCAGATAGCCCACCGGCGCATTCTCGTCGCGCACATAGTCGAGCGCCGGCCGGTCCTGCGCCGGAGTCGAGCGCTTCATCGTGCAGATGAGCTCCCCCTCCTCAACGCCCGAGGCGACGATCAGCGACTGGTAGAGATGCCGCGGACCGTCATAGATGTCGACCAGCCCCCTGAGATGCGCGACCTCGTCGGCATCGAGCGCGAAGCCGGTCTCCCAGAATCTGAGAATCGGATAGACTTCGTCCCCGGCCACGACCCGCAACCGCGCGCGCCGCCGCAGGTCGCGCTTGCGCGCCTCCTCAAGCCCGGCGCGAACTTCTTTCGGCAATTCGTCCGTCATCATACACCTTCCCTCGTTCAGCATGGGCCAATATATTGGAAAATCAAGAAAATTCAGACCAACCCCCGATCTTCCCGCGATCCTGCGCCCAAAAACACCCTGGCGCAGCCGCGTAACGGCTCTGTGAATTTCCGCAGGGGCCGGCTGCGGCGGGGACGGTTGTCCCGGGCCGCAGGTTGTCTATCTCTGAGTCAGGACCGCGCAACGGAGGCAGGTGCATGGGCGAACTCATCGACGGCAAATGGTCGACTAGGGACGACATTCCCCGGACCGAGGCGGGCGCCTTCCGGCGCGGGCGCTCGGTGTTTCGCAACTGGATCACGCAAGACGGCGCGCCCGGCCCCTCGGGCGAGGGAGGCTTCGCGGCCGAGGCGGGGCGCTATCATCTCTACATTTCCCATGCCTGCCCCTGGGCGCACCGCACGCTGATCTTCCGGGCGCTGAAGGAGCTCGACGACCTCATCGGCGTCTCGGTCGTTCATCCCGATCTCCTGGATGACGGCTGGAGCTTCGCCACCGATTTCCCCGGCACCACCGGCGACCGGCTCTACGGCCTGCCCTTCCTGCGCGACCTCTATCTCCGCGCCGACCCGCATTGCACCAGCCGCGTCACCGTGCCGATGCTCTGGGACGCGAAGCGCGAAACGATCGTTTCCAACGAACGCTCCGAGATCATCCGCATGTTCAACGCGGCCTTCGACGAGCTCACCGGCAACTCCGACGATTACTGGCCCACAGCGATGCGCGACGAGATCGAGGCGGTGAACGCCCGCATCTACGACACCGTCAACAACGGCGTCTACAAGGCCGGCTTCGCCACCCGGCAGGCGCCCTACGACGCGGCCGTCACCGCGCTTTTCGACACGTTCGACTGGCTTGAGGACCAGCTGTCACGCCGCCGCTGGCTGATGGGCGACCGGCTGACCGAGGCCGACTGGCGGCTCTTCCCGACGCTCGTGCGCTTCGATTCCGTCTATCACCTGCATTTCAAGTGCAACCGGCGTCGGCTGATCGACTACCCCAATCTCTGGGCCTATACCCGCGACCTCTACCAGTGGCCGGGCGTCGCCGCGACGGTGCATCTCGACCATATCGTGCGGAGCTACCACCACAGCCACACGAGCATCAATCCGCACCGGATCATCCCGATCAACCCGGTCCTCGACTTCACCGCGCCGCATCACCGCGGCTGAGCCTCAGTCGCTGGCGCCGTAATGCTCCACCACCGCGGCGAGGTCCTCGGGCGGCGTGGCCGAGGGCAGGAAGGCGCAGGCATTGGGAATATGCTGGAAGATCGACCCGTCGGAAAAGAAGGTCGTGTTGGTGACGAAGACGATCTTCGCCTCGGGCTGGCGAAAGGCGGCGTAATCGGCCACCGCGATGGCGCTGCCCTCGGCGAGCACGAGGTCGAGCACGATGATCTCCACGGAGTCGGCTTCCAGATGCGCGACGGCCGCTTCCTGGCTGTCCACGAGCGTGACGGTGGCCGAGAATCGCTCCAGGTGCCGCTTCCACAGCCAGCCGAGATTGGTGTCGCTTTCGACGATGAGCACGCGCATGACCACTCCTGAACCGTCCGGACGTGGATGTCCCACCCGTCTTGCTGTTTTGTTAGAGAATCGTCAACAATCGTCAACTGAGTGGTAACACCCCGGCCCGAAGCACGCGACATCGCCGGTTGTCTCAAGCCCACAGATTGCTAGTCTTCGGCGGGT
>JBFKMA010000207.1:0-4785 GCA_041630175.1 Albidovulum sp. | reverse complement strand
GATCAACAAGCTGGTCCGCACCGGCCGCCAGATGCTCCACGAGATCGGCCGCGAACCGACGCCCGAGGAGCTGGCCGAGAAGCTGCAGATGCCTCTGGAGAAGGTCCGCAAGGTGATGAAGATCGCCAAGGAACCGATCTCGCTCGAGACGCCGATCGGCGACGAGGAGGACAGCCAGCTTGGCGATTTCATCGAGGACAAGAACGCGATCCTGCCGCTCGACTCGGCTATTCAGGAAAACCTGAAAGAGACGACGACGCGAGTTCTCGCCTCGCTCACTCCGCGCGAGGAGCGGGTGCTGCGGATGCGTTTCGGCATCGGCATGAATACCGACCATACGCTCGAGGAAGTCGGCCAACAGTTCAGCGTCACGCGCGAACGCATCCGCCAGATCGAGGCGAAGGCGCTGCGGAAGCTCAAGCATCCGAGCCGGAGCCGCAAGCTCAGGAGCTTCCTGGATCAGTGAGCTTTCCACGCGGGGCTCTCGCGACGATCGAGGTGGTGAAGATCCAGTCGGGTTTTCAGGCGGCGGCCATTCCTTGTCGTCCGCCGACTCTTCGGGTATAGCGGCGCACAATCAGGGCGACGGGACCTCTCGGGTCACGTCGCTTCCTCCCCCGCCGGCCATCTGCTTGCATGCGCCGCGCCGGCCCCTCACGGATGCTTCTTTCATGCTACAGCCCCTTGCCGATGCGCTCGCCGAGCGTGGGTATGCCACCCTGACCGCCGTTCAAGAGGCCGTCACCGACCCCGCGCTCCAGGACGCCGATCTGCTGGTCTCGGCGCAGACCGGCTCGGGCAAGACCGTCGGCTTCGGCCTCGCCATCGGCCACACACTGCTGGGCGACGCGGCCCGGCTGGGCCCGCCGGCCGCACCTCTGGCGCTCGTCGTCGCGCCGACGCGGGAGCTTGCGCTGCAGGTGATGCGGGAACTGGGCTGGCTCTACGCCAAGGCCGGGGCGCGGGTGGTTTCCTGCGTCGGCGGCATGGACATGCGCGACGAACGCCGTGCGCTGGAATGGGGCGCCCATATCGTCGTGGGGACACCGGGCCGTCTGCGCGACCATATCCAGCGCGGCTCGCTCGACATGAGCTGCCTGCGCGCGGTGGTGCTGGACGAGGCCGACGAGATGCTCGACCTCGGCTTCCGCGAGGACCTGGAATTCATGCTGGGCGCGGCGCCGGAAGACCGCCGCACGCTGATGTTCTCGGCCACGGTGCCGCCGATGATCGCGAAGCTCGCGCAGCAGTACCAGCGCGACGCGGTGCGGGTGACGACGCTTTCGGGCGTGAGCCAGCATGCCGACATCTCCTACCAGGCGCTGCAGGTCAACCAGATCGACGTCGAGAACGCGATCATCAACGTGCTCCTTTATCACGACGCGCAGAACGCCATCGTCTTCGCCAATACCCGCGCGGCGGTGAACCGGCTCGCGGCGCGGCTCGCCAATCGCAGCTTCGCGGTCGTGAGCCTGTCGGGCGAGCTCAGCCAGAGCGAACGCACCCACGCGCTGCAGGCGATGCGCGATGGCCGCGCCCGGGTCTGCGTCGCGACCGATGTCGCCGCGCGCGGGATCGACCTGCCCAATCTCGACCTCGTGATCCATGCCGAATTGCCCTCGAACGCCGAGGGGCTCTTGCACCGTTCCGGCCGCACCGGGCGCGCGGGGCGCAAGGGCATCTCGGCGCTGATCGTGCCGCCGAAGATCGCGCGGATCGCCGAGCGGCTGATGAAGACCGCGAAGATCGAGGCGGAGTGGACCGTCGCGCCGAGCGCCGAGGAGATACTGCGTCGCGACGAGGAGCGGCTTCTGGCCGATCCGGCCTGGGACGAGGAGGCGACCGAGGCGCAGGCGGATTTCGCGGCGCGGCTTCTCGGCCTGCATGCGCCCGAAAAGATCGCCGCCGCCTATCTGCGGCTTTACCGCGCGCGCCAGTCCGCGCCCGAGGACCTGACCCCGCCGGACATGAAGCCGGCGCCCCGGGACCAGAGCCAGTTCGGCCCCGGCATCTGGTTCGCGCTCTCCGTCGGCCGCGACGACCGCGCCGAGGCGCGCTGGCTGCTGCCGCTCCTGTGCCGGGCGGGCAACCTTCGCAAGGAGGCGATCGGCGCGATCCGCGTCCAGCAAGCGGAGACCTTCGTGGAACTGGCCGAGCAGAGCGTCCCGCGCTTTCTCGCGATGCTGGGCGACGGCGGCGAGCTGGAGGAGGGCATCACCGCCCGGCAACTCGACGCCGCGCCGGATTTCGCGGCGCCGGGAGCGGGGCCGAAACCCGCCGGCCGGCGCGCCTTCGGCAGCGGACCCAAGCGGCATCAGGCCGCCGAGGGGGAGGCGCCTCAACGCCCGTCCGACCGTGCGCCGCGCCCGCATGGCGACGCGCAGGCCCGTCCCAAGGCTCCGTCGCGCAAGTCCTATGACAAGGCCCAGGGCGAAGCCGCGCATCGGCCCGCGTCAAAGCCGGCGCCGTCCGCCAAGGGCAGAAGTGCTGACGGCGGCGCGGAGGCCGGCAAGCGGTTCGCGCCGGCAGGCAAGCCCGGCAAGGCGAAGCCCGGACAGCCGAAGGCGGCGGGCAAGTACAAGCCGAAGACGCATCGCGGCGCCGCGCCTTCGAAGCGCAGCAAGCCCTAGGGCCGGGAAGCGGGTTCGGCCGGCGCTGCCAGCGAAAAGATGCGGGCGCCGGCCGTGAGCCTGGGTTCGCGCGTGTTCGGAAAGGACAGGACGCGGGCGCGGGACAGCGTCGCGAAGAGGATCGCGTCGGGATTCATCTCGCGCCATTCCGCGAAACCGAACTCCTCGCTCAGCCGGGTGGTGCGGAAGGTCCAGCCGTCGCGCAGGAGCTGTTCGTAGGCGCCGTAGCCGCGGCCCGCGCCGATCCGGCGGCCGCCGAGCTGCGTCGGCAAGGCGTGGCGCGTGGCGGTGTCGCGCGTGCGCTCGAGCTGCCAGACGTTGTCGCGGCCGAATTCCGGGGCGAGGTCGGTCGTCACCAGCGTGTTGTAGGCGTCGTTGTCGGTCAGCGCCACGACGACGCGGAACGACAGGAACTCGACCGAGTTCTCGGCCGCCTCGCCGAGGATGTCGCCGTAGAAGGTCGGGATGCCGGCGGTGCGCGCCCGCGACAGGTGCGAGTGGTTGGGGTCGGCGATCAGCACCGGCACCTCGGCCTTGGTCAGGGCCTCGGCGAAGGCGGTGGACAGGCGCGAGCCGCCGACGAGGAGCACGCCGGGCGTCTCGCCGCCGGCCAGTCCGAGCCACCGGGCGAGCGGCGTGAGCGTGAAGCCGTGCAGGACGACCGTGGCCGCGACCAGCGCGAAAGCCAGCGGCGCGATCAGGGCACCGTCGGCGATGCCCGCCGCGACCAGCCGTTCGCCGAAGAGCCCCGCGACGGCGACGAGAACCACGCCGCGCGGGCCGGTCAGGGCGATCAGGATCCGCTCCCTCCAGGGAATCGCGGTGCCGATGAGCGAGATCAGCACCGTCGCCGGCCGCGCGATCAGCGCGACGGCGGCCACGAACAGGACCGCGCGCCAGGTCAGCTGGCCGAGTGCGGCGAGGTCCAGCGAGGCGGCGAGCAGGATGAAGAGGCCCGAGACGAGAAGGACGGTCGCGTGCTCCTTGAAGCGGCGCAGCTCCTCGTAGGAGGGCAGGTCGGCATTGGCGATCACCAGCCCCATCACCGTCACCGCGAGGAGGCCGCTTTCATGCAGCACTTGGTCCGAGAGCGCGAAGGCCCCGAGCAGCACCGCGAAGAGCACCGGCACCTTCATGTATTCCGGCACGCGCCCGCCCTTGAAGAGGCCGACCGTGCCATAGCCCGCGGCCAGCCCGACGGACGCCGCGAACCCCATGCGGAGGGCAAGGCCGAGGAAGCCGCCGGTCTCGCTCCCCTGGCTCGCGAGCACGACGTGAAAGGCCGCGACCGCCGCCATCGCGCCGATCGGATCGTTGACGATCGCTTCCCATTGCAAGAGCGCGGCGGGGCGCTTTTGCAGCCGCGCATGGCGCAGGAGCGGCGCGATCACGGTCGGCCCGGTCACGACCATGATGCCGCCGAAGACCGAGGCCGCCTGCCAGCCGAGACCCGCGGCGTAATGCAGCGCCAGCGCCGAGAGCAGCCAGCCGAGCGGCGCGCCGATCAGCACCAGGCGCAGCACGCCGGCACGGGCATTGCCGAGCTTGTGGATGTCGAGCGTCAGCCCGCCTTCGAACAGGATCACCGCGACGGCGAGCGCGATCAGCGGCGGCAGCAGGCCTCCGAACTCCGTCGCCGGGTCGAGCAGGCCGAGAACGGGTCCGACGAGGATCCCCGCGCCGAGCATCAGGACGATCGCGGGAAGCTGAAGCCGCCAGGCGAGCCACTGCGACCCGACCCCGAGCGCGCCGACCAGCGCGACCGCCGGCACCGTTCCGAGAGAGGCCGCGGCATGTTCGATCGCCATGCGGCACCACCTTGATGTGAGCGTCGCCAAGCCGCGACCGGGAATTCCGCCCACCTCTAGCGGGCGCCCGATCCGCGCACAAGCGATCGCCGGCCCGAGGGGGTGCGGATCGTGTCCGGACAGGGTGCCCGGACACCGGACGGCATCAGTCGGCGTGGGTCCTCGACTTCGCCGGGTCGTAGAATGGCAGCGGCGTGACGCGCGCGGTCGTCTCGAGACCGTCGGCCCGGACCGAAAGGACCGCGCCATCCGCGATGTCCGGCCGGACATGGGCGAGCGCGAGCGACCTGCCCATCCGGTGCGACCAGCAGGGGCTGTTGATGGCGCCGACCTCCTGGCCGTCCAGT
>JBFKMA010000206.1:0-4800 GCA_041630175.1 Albidovulum sp. | reverse complement strand
GCTTGAAGCCGGTGGCATGTTCGAACTTCACGTTCGCGAACTTGGCCGCGACGGCGTTGGTCGCGTCCATGTAGCCGAAGGATGTCGTGAAGATGATGTTGCAGCCCGAAAGCGCCATCTGGGTCAGAACGCGCTCGGCATCCGCGCCCTCGGGCACGTTTTCCTGATAGGCGGTCTCGACCTTGTCGCCGAAGGCTTCGTCGACGGCGACAAGCCCCTGATGGTGCTGGTAGGTCCAGCCGCCGTCGCCGATCGGGCCGACATAGACGAAGCAGGTCTTGACCTTGTCCATCTGCGCCTGCGCCGCGCCGCCGAAGCCGAGGCCGAGCCCCAGCGCCACCGTGGCGAGGAGGGTTCTTCTGTTCATGCGTATTCTCCCGGTTGGTCGGGGGCGTTGCCCCGGTTGGTGGTTTGGCCTCAATGCGAGGCGTGGAAATTCTGGCCGAGGCTGGCGGGCGCGTTCAAGGCGGCGCGGCCGCGGCCCGAGGACATGATGACCAGCACGAGGATGGTTATCAGATACGGGCTCATCGACAAGTACTCGACGGGAATGCGGGCGCCGGCGGCCTGCAGGTTCAACTGCAGCACGGTGATGCCGCCGAAGAGATAGGCGCCGATCAGCACCCGCCAGGGCTTCCAGCTCGCGAAGACCACGATGGCGAGCGCGATCCAGCCGGCGCCGGCGGTGATCCCGTCGGTCCATTGCGGCACCCGCACGAGGCTCACATAGGCGCCGCCCAAGCCCGCCATCGCGCCGCCGAAGAGGATCGCCGCGATGCGGATGCGGACCACCTTGTAGCCGAGCGCATGGGCCGCGTCGTGGCTCTCGCCCACCGCGCGCAGGATCAGCCCGGCGCGGCTGTACTTCAGCACCGACCAGACGCAAGCGACGATGGCGATGGAGCCGTAGACCATCCAGTCATGGCTGAACAGCACGCGGCCGAGGAACGGGATGTCGGCGAGCGGCCCGAACGGCACCGCGCCCGTCGACGGCGGCTTGATGCCGACATAGCCCTGCCCGATGAGGCTCGACAGGCCGAGGCCAAAGAGCGTCAGCGCGAGGCCGGTCGCCACCTGGTTGGCAAGGAAGACCTGCGTCAGGAGGACGAAGATGACGCTCAGAACCGCCGCGCCGATCGCGCCGCCGAGAAACCCGAGGAACGGGCTCCCGGTCTCGACCGCGGTCGCGAAGCCGCAGATCGCGCCCATGATCATCATGCCCTCGACGCCGAGGTTCAGGACGCCCGCCTTCTCGACCACGAGCTCTCCGATCGCCGCCAGCATGATCGGCACCGAGGCCACCATGAGCGAGGCGATGAGGACGGAAGGGGTGATGCCGTAGAGATCCATCAGCGGGCCTCCTTCAGGAAAAGCATGAGCCGGATGCGGTAGTTGGACAGCAGGTCCACCGCGAGGAGGAAGAACAGCAGCATCCCCTGGAAGGCCTGGATCGCCGCCGACGGCAGGCCGAGGCCGAACTGCGCCAGCTCGCCGCCGATATAGGTCAGCGCCATGAGAAGCCCGGCCAGGAGGATGCCGATCGGGTTGAGCCGCCCGAGGAAGGCCACGATGATCGCGGTGAAGCCGTAGCCCACGTTGAAGTCGATCGAGATCTGCCCCGCCGGCCCCGCGACCTCGAAGAGCCCGGCAAGCCCCGCGAGCGCCCCCGACATGCCCATGCAGAGCACGACGAGCTTGTTGGGGCGGACGCCGGCGAAGCGCGCGGCGCGCGGCGCCTGTCCGGCGAGCTTGATCTGGAAGCCGAGGATGTGGCGCTGCAGGAGGATATAGGCCGCGATCACCGCGATGAAGGCGGCGACGACGCCCCAATGCATGCCGGTGCCGGCGATCAGTTCGTGGTTCGCCGCCGCCGGGTAGGAGTTGAAGTTGCGCGAGCCGGGAAAGCCGCCGCCCTCGGGATTGCGCAGCAGCCCCAGCGACATCGAGGCGAGGATGTTCTCGGCGACATAGACGAGGAGCAGCGAGACGAGGATCTCGTTGGTGTTGAACCGGGTCTTCAGGATCGCCGGGATCATCGCCCAGAGGCAGCCGCCGACGGCGCCGGCGATCACCATCAGGGGAAAGATGATCCACAGATCGGCGGGGTAGAAGGCAAGGCCGACGGCGGCGCCGAAGACCGCGCCCATGATGTACTGGCCCTCGGCGCCGATGTTCCAGATCCCCGCCCGGAAGCCCAGGGAGAGGCCGATCGCGATGAGGATCAGCGGTGCCGCCTTCACGAGGAGCTGCGGCCGCGAATAGGCCGCGAGGTTGGGGTCGAAGAGCGGATCCCAGAAGATCGTGCGGATCGCCGCGACCGGGTCCTTGCCGAGCAGCGCGAACATCAGCCCGCCGGCGATCATCGTCAGGATCACCGCAAGGAACGGCGTGCCCCAGGCCCAGAGTTTCGACGGGGTCGGGCGTTTCTCAAGGATGAGCATTCTGGTGCACCTCCGCTTCGTGCATGCCGTGCGCTCCGCCGAGCATCAGGCCGATCTGGTCGATGGTCAGTCCCTGCGTCGGGACGGGGGCCGAGAGCCGGCCCTCGTTGAGCGCCGCGAACCGGTCGGCGATCTCCATGATCTCGTCGATGTCCTGGCTGATCACCACGACCGCCGCGCCCGCGCTCGCGCGGTTGAGAAGCGCCTGCCGGATGAAGGCCGCCGCGGCCGCGTCGACACCCCAGGTGGGCTGGTTGACGACGATCACCTCCGGCTCCTGCATGATCTCGCGGCCGAGCACGAATTTCTGCAGGTTGCCGCCCGACAGCGCGCGGGCTGCGGTGCCGATGCCGGGGGTGCGCACGTCGAAGGTCTTGACGACGCCCTCGGCAAAGTTGCGCGTGCCCGGCCAGTCGATGAAGCCGTTCTTCGTCAGGCCCTTGCGCACCGAAGCCGAGAGGAGCGCATTTTCCATCAGCGACATGTCCGGCGCCGCGGCATGGCCGAGCCGCTCTTCCGGCGCGGTGCAGATGCCGGCCTTGCGGCGCTCGTTCGGGCCGAGATGGCCGATGCCGCTGCCGTGGAGTTGAACCGTGCCGGACGGCGTCCGGATCTCGCCCGAGAGCGCCAGCAGAAGCTCGTCCTGGCCGTTGCCGGCGACGCCGCCGATGCCCAGAACCTCGCCCTGCCGCACCTCGAAGCTCACATCCTTGAGGCTGGTGCCGAAGGCGCTCGGCGAGGCGACCGACAGGCGCTCCGCCTTCAGCGCCACCGGGCCCGGCTCCGCCGCCGCGCGTTCGGGCGCGTTCAGCGTGGCGCCGACCATCATCTCGGCCATCTCGCGCGCCGATTTCTCGCGCGGGGTGCAGATGCCCACGACCCGGCCGCGGCGCAGGATCGTCGCCTCGTCGCAGAGCGCCTTGATCTCCTCGAGCTTGTGGCTGATGTAGAGGATCGAGGTGCCCTCGGCCGCGAGCTGCCGGAGCGTGTCGAACAGGATCTTGACCTCCTGCGGCGTCAGCACGCTCGTCGGCTCGTCCATGATCAGGAGCTTGGGGTCCTGCAGCAGGCAGCGCACGATCTCCACCCGCTGGCGCTCGCCGGCCGAGAGGTCGCCCACGAGCCGCGACGGGTCCAGGGGCAGGCCGTAGCCCTCGCTGACCTCGCGGATGCGCGAGGCGAGCTCGCGCATCGGCGGCGGGTTGTCCATGCCGAGGGCCACGTTCTCGGCCACGTTCAGGGCGTCGAACAGGCTGAAATGCTGGAACACCATCGCGACGCCGAGGCTGCGCGCCTCGCGCGGCTCGGTGGGCGCGTAATCCTCGCGCCGGAAGGTCATGCGGCCCTCGTCGGGCTTGACGAGGCCGTAGATCATCTTCACCAGCGTCGACTTGCCGGCGCCGTTCTCGCCCAGCAGCGCGTGAATCTCGCCCTCGCCGATCGAGAACGACACGTCGTCGTTGGCCTTAACGCCCGGATAGGACTTGCTTATCCCCTCGATCGTCAGCAGCACGTCCCTGGTCATGCCTTGCGTCCCTTCGCGGTGTGGCTGGCGCCCGTCTTCCTGAACAAGCGTTGGTTTCCTGGTCATCCCGTGCGCTCCTTTCCGGTGGTTCCGGCGCTCGGCGCCTTGATGAGTTCCTGTGCGACCCCGATCGCGATCGCCTGCGGATGCTTGCCGAGGGTCGGATCGCCGATCGGGCAGCGGATGCGGTCGATCTGCGGCGCGGCATGGCCGAGCGCTTTCAGCCGCGAGCGGAACCGCGCCCATTTGGTCGCCGAGCCGATCAGCCCGAGCGCCCGGAAACCGTGGCCGAGGAGCCGGTGGCAGATCTCGAGGTCGAGCGCATGGCTGAAGGTCAAGACCAGGTGCTCGGCCCCGGCAGGCGCCTCGGCGACGAGATCGGCGGGATTGCCCGCGATCCGCTGCACGACGCCCACCGGCACCTCGGGAAAGCGCCCCGCATCGGTGTCGATCCAGGTCAGCCTGAGGCCGGGCAGCGGCCTGAGCACCTCCACCAGCGCCCGGCCGACATGGCCCGCGCCCCAGATCCAGAGCTCGCGCTCCGCCGCGGTGACCGGCTCGACCATCCAGCCCTGGATCACCCGCGCCACGGGGCGGAAGCCTTCGCCGCGCGCGCGGTTGAGGATGCGCCGCACCGCGAGCGGCATCGCGCCCGAAGTGCCCGGCAGCGGCCGCGCGATCACCCTGTCCTCCGCGACCGTTTCCAGCCGCGCCGCGTCCCAGACCTCCGACAGCACCACAACCGCGCCGCCGCAGCACTGGTTCAGCGCCGGGCCGAGCGGCATCCGGTCGACCCGGTCGGCGGCCCCGGCCGCGAGCATCGCCCGCGCCCGC
>JBFKMA010000205.1:0-4840 GCA_041630175.1 Albidovulum sp. | reverse complement strand
TAAAGGCCACCGCCGCTGTCGGCGCGATATCCTGCGGATCGGCGATTTTCTGGAAATAGGTCTTAATCGCCAAAGCGAGGCTGAAGAAGATGTGGTTCACGATGTAGAGCACCGTCGCCAGCACGACCCCCCAGCCAAAGTAATAGATCCCGCCGTAGGCGAAGAACACGAGACAAAGCCCGACGTATTCGAAAACCAGCGCGCGACGTTCCCCAAAGACCTGCACAATCCGTCCCAGCAAGGGTGCTGCCAGCATGTTGATCAGCAGGGTGACCATAAAGAGCTTGGTGATGTCATCGACGGCAAAGCCGAATTGCTCGACCATCATGAAACCCGCAAAGACAACAAAAATCTGACGCCGCGCGCCCGACATGAATTGCAGCGCGTAGTAGAGCCAGTAGCGTTTGCGCAGCACGAAGTGCTTGAGCTGCGGTTCTGGCGATTCGAACTGCGGAAACGCGAAGGCGGCGAAGACCGCGATGGCGAGCGTCAGCCCGCCGGACAGCCCGTAGACCACGCCGTAGTTCAGATCGAAGGTCTTCCAGGTCAGCACGATCAGCCCGTAGGCGGCCATCGAGGCGCCCGAGCCGATGGCGACGATCCAGCCCAGCGTCTGTGGTGCGCGTTTGCGCTCGATCCATTGCAGTTGCAGCGACTGGTTGACCGTCTCGAAGTAGTGAAAGCCGATCGAGGACAGGAGCGTGATCGTGAGGATGCCCCCGAGCGAGGGGAACATCGCCGTCACCGCCGTCGCCGCGCCGAGAAGTCCGAGCGCCAGCAGCGCCAGCACCTGCTCGCGCATCGCCCACAGAAGCACGATGACGCCGATGGCGAGGAAGCCGGGGATTTCCCGCACGGTGTGCAGCCAGCCGATCTCGACCCCGGTGAAACCGGCGGCCTCCCTGACGAAGTTGTTCAGAAGCGCCGACCACGTCGCGAAGGCGATCGGCATCGCCGCCGCCATCAGGAACAGCAAGGCCACGGGCTGACGCCAGAACGGGTAACCCCGGGCTTCGTGAAGCGCAACGATCCGCATGCTCGCCGCTTACGCCCATGCTGCGCGGAAGGGAAGGGACGACCTCACGGTAACGCCAATCAGAGCCCGGATAAATCGGCTATTGCCCCGCCTGAGTATCCCGTCTAGCCATTAACCAATTCAACCGTTGGCAGAGGGAACCTACAGTCATGCACGCAACACCTCTCGCCATTGCCGCGGCCCTTCTCGCGGCCTCGCCCGCCATCGCGGGACCGGATCGGCTGTCGATCCTGCTTGGCTCGCATCATATCGGCGCGAACCGCGACTTCGAGGAATTCAATCCGGGCATCGCGCTGACCTGGGACCGAGGGCTGGACTACTCGATCAGCGCCTACCGCAACAGCTACGGGAAACTGTCCGTCGCCGGAACCGTCGCCTATCCGTTCTACGAGACGGAGACCATCGGCTTCTCGGCCTTCGCCGGGATCGCGAACTATCCCGAGGATGGCCGCCGCATCGCGGGCATCGCCGGCGATCTCGTGCCGCTCGTCGGCCTGCGGGCGCGCTACCGCAACGCCTTCATCCAGTTCCTGCCGACCCCTGACTCGGAGGCCGACGGGGTATTCAGCTTCGGCGTGAGCTTAGACCTCGACGAGCGCTGATCCGGCCCCGCGACGGGAACACCGCCGGCGGCTGCGCTCGGACCGGGGGCGGTCCGGCGCGGGACGCATGATCTGGATCAAGGTTGACACATTCACGATCGCGCATAAGTCCGGAAAACGGAGGAACTGGCGTGGACGTCCTCGCACTCGTCGAACGCACGGGCGAAGCCCCGGCGGCAGCGCTTCTGGGATTCGTCACCGGAATGGTCTTCGGCACCGCCGCGCAGCGATCGCGCTTCTGCCTGCGCGCGGCAGCGGTGGAATTCGCGCGCGGCCGGCTCGGCCCGCGCGTCGCGGTCTGGCTCCTGTGTTTCGCGACGGCCGTCGTTTGGGTCCAGGCGGCCGAACTCGCGGGTCTCATGCGCAGCGACGCGGCGCGGATGATGGCGGTGACGGGCTCGTGGTCGGGCGCGGTGATCGGCGGCGCGATCTTCGGCGTCGGCATGGTGCTCGCGCGCGGCTGTCCGGGGCGGCTTCTCGTCCTCGCCGCCTCCGGCAACCTGCGCTCCATCGTCGCCGGTCTGATCTTCGCCGTTGTCGCGCAGATGAGCCTCAAGGGCCTCCTCGCGCCGCTGCGCGACCGGCTGGCCGGGCTCTGGACCACGACGGGGGGGCGCAATCTCGACCTCATCGACTGGAGCGGCCTGCCGCGCGAGAGCGGCCTCGCCCTCGGGCTCCTCACCGCGCTCCTCGCCCTCTACCTTTCGCGCCGCAACCGGATCGGAGCCGCGACTCTGATCTTCGCCTCGGGCGTCGGCTTTGCCGTGGCGCTCGGCTGGGTCTCCACCTACGCGCTGGCCCTGGTCAGTTTCGATCCGGTCACGATCAGCTCGGTCACCTTCTCCGGCCCCTCGGCCTCCACGCTGATGTTCTTCCTCGAACCCGTGCAGGTTCTCGGATTCGACGTCGGCCTCGTGCCGGGCGTCGTGATCGGCGCGGGCGCCTCGGCGCTGCTGGCCGGGCAGTTCCGCTTCGAGGGTTTCGAGAACGAACGCAACATGCGCCGCGCGATGTTCGGCGCGGTCCTCATGGGCTTCGGAGCGATGCTCGCCGGCGGCTGCTCGATCGGCGCGGGCGTGACGGGCGGCTCGATCTTCGCCGGCACCGCATGGCTTGCGCTTTTCGCGATGTGGGTCGGTGCCGTGGCCACGGATTTCGCGCTCGACCGGCCGCAAAGCACCGCCGCCGCGTGACCCATCCGATCACGTTGTGGTGATCCAGCCTTCTGCCTGGGATGGAAACCCGGCGGCCAGCGTCATCTCCACGGGCGTCACCTGAATGCCGCCCGCGCAACGCCCGATCCCCGGGCCTTGAGGAGAGAGACGATGACCAACCGCCTGCCGCTGTTTTCCCTGACCCTCGCCGCCGCCGCGCTCGCCGGCGCCGCCGCCTTCGCCGAGACCGGCATCCAGACCGGCGAAAGCACGCTCGGCCCGGTCCTGACCGATGCCGACGGCATGACGCTCTACACGTTCGACAAGGACGCGGACGGCGCCTCGGCCTGCTACGATGACTGCGCCGTCAACTGGCCGCCGCTTGTCGCCCCCGAAGGCGCCGCCGCGGACGGCGACTATGGCCTGACCGAGCGCACCGACGGCGCGATGCAGTGGACCTACAAGGGCATGCCGCTCTACACATGGGTCAAGGACGCCGCCCCGGGCGACGTGACCGGTGACGGCGTCAAGGATGTCTGGCACGCCGCCAAGCCCTGAACGGACCCGCAATGAGCCTTCTGGACGAGATCGAGGCCGCCATTCCGAACCTGCGGCGCTACGCGCACGCGCTGCTGCGGGACCGCGACTCGGCGGACGATCTCGTCCAGGATTGCCTCGAACGGGCGCTTTCGCGGCGCCATCTCTGGCGCGGCGACGGTCCGGTGCGGGCCTGGATGTTCCGCATCCTGCTCAATCTTCACCGCGACGGACTCCGGCGTTCGCCGCGCCGGCATCTCGTCGCGGTGGATACCCTGCCGAAGGAACCTTCCGGCCCTGCCCCGCAGGAGGCGCATATGGATCTGCGCGAGGTGCAGGACGCGATCGGCCGGCTGCCCGAGGACCAGCGCCGCGCGCTCCTGCTCGTGGCGCTCGAAGGCATGAGGCTTTCCGAGGCGGCCGCGATCCTCGACATTCCCGAAGGCACGCTTGTCTCGCGGCTCGGCCGGGCGCGGGCGGCGCTGCGCGATATGACCGGGCGCACAAGGCCCGCGACCGGATCGAAGGAGGGCCGGGCATGAGCGACACCCATCCGATCCGCGACGAAGACCTCATCGCGTTCCGCTCGGGCGCGCTCGGCGAGCGCGCGCGCGAGGCGATGGCCGCCCGCATCGCCGCCGACCCCGAGGCTCAGGCCACACTCGCCGAATGGGACCGGCAGGACGCGGCACTTGCCGCGCTTTACGGCCCTGTCGCCGAGGAACCGTTGCCCGAAGCGCTCCGCGCCCGGCTCGCCGCGGCGGGGACGGCGCCGCGCCGCCACCCGGCGCTCGCGCTGGCCGCCGCGGTCGCGCTTCTCGCCATCGGCGCCGCAACTGGCTGGTTCGCGGCGCTTTCGACGCAACCCGGCCCGCCCGTCCTGACCGTGGCCGAAAGCGCGCTGAAAGCCCATGTCACCTATGTCGCCGAAGTCGTCCACCCGATCGAGGTCGCGTCCGATCAGGCCGACCACCTCGCGCAATGGCTCTCCAAGCGCCTCGGCCACGAGATCAAAGCCCCCGATTTCGGCGCCGAGGGCTTCCGCCTCATGGGCGGCCGGCTTCTGCCCGGCGACACGACGCCTGCGGCGCTTTTCATGTACGAGGACGACACCGGCCGCCGCCTGACGCTCCATGTCCTGCCGGAAGGCGGCACCCAAAACAGCGCCTTCCAGTTCCTGTCCTCTGGGCAGACGCAGGGCTTCTACTGGCACGATACCGGGCTCAGCTATGCCGTCATCGGCGATCTCGACCGCGACCGGCTCCGCGCCATCGCGATGGCGGCCTACGACCAGTTGATCTGACCGCTCCCCCTTCATCTTGCCCCAAGTATCCCGGGGGTCCGGGGGTGGAACCCCCGGCCGGGTTCAGTAGAAGCTCTGCGGATCGATGTCGATCGATAGCCTGAGATTGTTCGGCACCCTGAACTGCCCGACCCAGTCCGCGATCGCCGGCTGGATCGCGACGCCCTTCGCCGCCTTCACGAGCAGCCGCACCCGATGCCGTCCCCGC
>JBFKMA010000204.1:0-4842 GCA_041630175.1 Albidovulum sp. | reverse complement strand
CTCGAGACCGAGTTCGGCCGCAAGCGCGTGGTCAACACCGGGATTGACGAGAACTGGATGGCCTCGGCCGTCCTCGGCGCCGGCCTCGCCGGGTCGCGGTCGGCGACCTACATCCCCTATCAGGGCGCGCTGATGCCCCTGGAGATGATCCAGAACGTCGCCGGCAAGCTCAGGCACATGACCGGCGGCAAGGCGGCGATGCCGGTCGTCTGGATCATCGAGATGACCGGCCAGACGCCGGGCTTCGCGGGGCAGCATTCCTGCTACGAGGAGGACAGCTTCTACATGCACATCCCCGGCGTGCGGACGATCATTCCCTCTACGCCCTATGACGCCAAGGGGATGATGGTCTCGGCGCTGCGCTCGCCGGATCCGGTGGTCTATCTCTATCCGGCGGGGCTGCGCACCCTGACCGAGGAGGTGCCGGACGAGCAGTACGAGGTGCCGCTCGACAAGGCCGCGGTGCGGATGGAAGGCAGCGACATCACCATCGTCAGCTCGGGCGGCGGGATGCCCGGCGTACTGGACGCCGCCGAGATGCTGAAGGGCGAGGGGATGGGGGTCGAGGTCATTGATCTGCGCGTTCTGAAGGAGATGGACACCGAGACGCTCGTCAACTCCGTCGCCAAGACCAAGCGGCTTCTGACGGTGGATCAGTCCTACTACACGCTCGCGCCCGGAGCCGAAGTCGTCGCGCGCTGCGCCGAGAACGTCGAGGGCGCGCGGTTCAAGCGCGTGGCGTTCCCCGACGCGCCGCCGCCGGCCTCGCCCGAGATGTTCGTCTGGATGCGGCCGAGCGCCGAGGGCATCGCAGGGGCGGCCCGTGCGCTCGTCGGCTGAGGCGGATCGCCGGACGGCGGAAGCGGCGGCGGGGCCGGGAGCTTCCGCCGCCGACGCGCCGCGCTGCCAGTCCTGCGCGACCGGAAGACTGGCGCGCGACCGCGTGAGGACCGCGCTCTGGTCGGGCGATCGGCTCGTCGTGGTCGAGGACGTGCCCGCGCTCGTCTGCCAGTCCTGCGGCGAGCAGTTCTACGAGGACGAGACCGCGATGCGGCTCGACATGATGAAGGGCGGCGGCTTTCCGACCGAGGGCGCGGCGCGCGAGATGCTCGTTCCCGTCTTCGCCTTCGGGGCATCGCGGCGGCCGGGCGGCGGAGGAGGTGATGAGCGCTAGCCTCAAATGGGTGGCGGCCGCGCTGGCCGCCTTCACCGCGGCGACGGCAGCGGTCGCCCAGGGCGACGATTTCGCCTTCATGCCGGCGGGCGGCCGCACGATCCTTGCCGAGATGCTCGTACCCGGCGACGCCGCAGCGCTGGCCGAGGCCGCGGCGCGGGAGGCGAGCCACGAGGACTGGGCCGCATGGGCGCGCCAGACGAACCCCGATCTTTCGGACGCGGCGGTGGAGACCTTCGCGGGCTATGCCGCGCTGAACCTGCCGGTGGCCGAGGACGTGGCCCGCGCGCTCGCCGATGCGGGCGATGCGGCGCTTCTGCCGCGCGACGGCAAGGAACTGGCCATCGCGCAGTGCCAGTTCTGCCATTCGCTCTTCACCGGCTACCTGATGCAGGACCGCGACGAGGTTAGCTGGAAGGGCACGTTCAAGGCGCCGTTCCACGCCGAGATCCCGATGAGCGAGGTCGAGCGCGACACCTTCGCCCATTACTCGGCGATCAACATGCCGCTCAAGTTCCAGGACGTGCCGCCGGAACTCAGATTCTGACCGGGTGCGGGAGGGAGAGAGATGAGACCGTTCCTACGCTCCGCCGCGACGCTCTGCCTGATCGCGACGGCCTTCGCGGTGACCGGGCAGGACGAGCTGTTCGACTTCATTCCCTCGGGCGGGCGGGCATTGCTGGAAGAAGCGCGCGCCGAGGGGCTTCCCGAGGGGCTGGAGGCTTCGATCGCTTCGGAAAGCGGCGATGCGGCGGCCTGGCGCGAACGGCTGGACGCGGCGCGCGCCGAGGCGCCCGCGCTCGCGGCGCTCGACGAGTGGCAGACCGACACGCTCGCGCATTACCTTGCCGCCAATGCCCCCCTTGCCGGGGCCGAATTGCCGCGCGACGGGCGGGACATGGCGCTTCAGCTCTGCCAGTCCTGCCACATCATCACCGTCGTCGTGACCCAGGACCGCACACGTGAAGCCTGGCTCGGCACGATGAACTCCCCGAGCCATATCGAGATCAAGACCATGCCGGCCGAGCGCGAGGCGCTGGCCGAGTACCTCGTGATCAATGCCGGGATCCCGATCGACATGATCCCTCCGGAACTGCGCGCGGGCGGCGCCTCCTACTGAGGCGCGGGGCCGGGATGCGACGGAAGGCGCCACAGGATGCTGTTCAACACGCTCGACTTCCTGCTCTTCCTTCCGGTCGCGGTCGCCGTTTTCTGGCTCTTGCCCGCGCAGCTGCGGTTGCCATGGCTCATGCTCGCCAGCGTCGTCTTCTACGGCAGCTTCGGCCTTGAGAACCTCATCTACCTCGCCGCCGTCATCGGCATCGTCCTGATCGCCGGACGAGTGCTGAGGGCCAAGGCGCCGGGGCCGCGTCGTGCGGCGCTCTGGGGCGGCACGCTCGCCATCCTCGCCTTGATGGGGCTGCTGAAATACTACGACCCCATCGCCGCGGGCATCGACGGGCTGCCGGCGCTTGGCCTCACCTCTCCGGCGGGGTTCTCGTTCTACGCCTTCACCGCCATCGCGCTCATCGTCGACCGCTACCGCGACCCGGCGGCGGCGCGGGCGGACGACCCGCAGGAGATGCTCTATATCACCTGGTTCCCGAAGATCCTCGCCGGGCCGATCGAGCGCATCGGGCCGTTCGTCGCCGAACTGACCGACAAGTCGCCGCTTGGCTGGCCGCAATTCGCGCTGGGCTGGCAGCTGATCCTCTGGGGCCTCGTCAAGAAGGTCGTGATCGCCGACAACCTCGCGCCCTTCGTGGACCGGACCTACGCCATCCCGGCCTATGCCGTGCCGGTCGAGCTCCTCATCGCGAGCTATTTCTTCGCCTTCCAGATCTATTGCGACTTCTCCGGCTATACCGACATCGCGCGCGGCACGTCGCAGCTTTTCGGGATCCGCCTGTCGGAGAACTTCCGCCGGTCGTACTTCGCCCATTCCATCGGCGAGTTCTGGTCGCGGCGCTGGCACATCTCGCTCGCGGACTGGTTCCGCGACTATGTGTATTTCCCGCTCGTCGGCTCGGGACGGAAAGCCTGGCGCATGTATGCCGGGCTGATGGTGGTGTTCGTGCTGAGCGGCATCTGGCACGCGGGGCTCGGCTACGGCATCGGCTGGGGGTTCGTCGTCTGGGGGCTTCTGAACGGCGCCTATCTGTGGGGCGAACGCGCGCTGAACCCGGCACGGCGTCGGCTGCGCAAGCGCATCGGCGAGTCCCCGGCATGGGTGGGGCGCGTCCACGAGGTCGCCGCCATCCTCGTCGTCTTCCATCTCGTGCTGATCAGCTGGGTCTTCTTCCGCGCCGGCAACGTCACCGACGCGACGACGATCCTCGGCCGCATCTGGCAGGACCTGCCGGGGCTGCCTGCGCTCCTGCCACGCTACCCGTTCACGGCCGAGCACGGCTTCCTTGCCGCGCTGATTGCCGCGCTCGTCGTGATCGAGGCGGTGATGGAGCGCCCCGGCATCGGCGACCGCTTCGCCGCGGCGCCGCGCGCGCTGCGCTGGCCGGTCTGGCTGGCCTGCCTCTTCGCGCTGATCCTCCTCGGGCGGTGGGAGGGCGAGGTCTTCGTCTACATGCAGTTCTGAAAGGACACGGAATGGCCATCCTGCGCCGCGCGCCACCGGCCCTGCCCGCCGCCAGCATCCTCGGCTTTCTCGGTCTGTTCCTGGCGCTTTATGTTGCCGCCGCGGCCGTCGCGGACTTGCGGATCCGCAGGGACGCCGGGGATTCGGCCTTCCAGAAGCTCCTCGCGGCGCGTGGAGAGCAACACGACTGGGTCGTCCTCGGCGCCTCGCACGCCCTGCCGCTCGCCTATGGCGGCGTTCCCGAGCGGCTGGAGGAGGAGACAGGCCAGAGCATGATCGTCCTCGCCGAGGTCGGCGCGGGGCCGCTCTACGGCCGGTTCGTTCTCCGCCAGGCGGTGTCCGATCTTCGGCCGAAGCGGCTTCTCTATGTCGCGGATGGCTTCGCGTTCCGGTCGCCGCGCTGGAACGCGGAGCGGATCGGCGACCGCAAGCTTCTCGGCAAGACGCCGTGGCGGCTGTCCACGCTGGCGACTTTGGGCGGCATGGTTCTGTCCGACGGCGTGAGCCCGCGGGCGCTTCTCGACTATGCGACGGGGTTTTCCAAGCTCAACCCCGCCGACCGCTTCCCGCGCGACGACTGGCGCGGGGCGGAGAATTTCGAGCGCCGCTTCCGCCCCTCGCGCCACGCCACGCAGGCGCGGATCGACTACCTCTATCCCGATCCGCCGTCGGCCGCCGAAACCGACCGCTACCTCGCCGTGCTCGAGGAGATGCTTGCGACGGCCCGGGCCGCGGGCCTCGACGTGACCGTGGTCAAGTTGCCGATCCCGGCGGCTTTCCGCGCCGCGCTGCCGGACGAGGACGTCTTTGACGCGGCGCTGCGCGCCCGCCTCGCGGTGCTTGACGTTCCGCTCCATGATCTGAGTGCGGCGCTTGACGATCCGGGCCTCTATTTCGACACCGACCACCTCAACCGCGCAGGCGTCGATCTGCTCTATCGGCAGTTCCTGCGGCCGGTCCTCGCCGGCAGCGGCTGAACGGCCGCGCCGTCCTTTAGCGGCGTTGTTGCAGAACTCTGGCGTGAGGCGTGACTTCCCCTTTCCCCGTTGACGTCAGGCCATGCGAACGATCTCGG
>JBFKMA010000203.1:0-4909 GCA_041630175.1 Albidovulum sp. | reverse complement strand
GAAGGCTTCGGAATAGATCACGCCCGAGGCCGCGCTTTCCTCCAGCACCGCGAGCGTCAGCCGGTGGTGGTCCTCCGGGGTCTTCAGCGCCTCAATCGCCGCCTCGTAGACCATCAGGAAATGCCCGAAGTCGCGATAGGCGTAGTTGCCGCGTTCGTCGAAGATGCCCGAGATGTCGATCTTCTTCTCGGCCGCGAGGCCGCGGATGAAGGCCGGCGGCGCCGCGCCTTCGAGATGCAGGTGCAGTTCGACCTTGGGCAGGCTCACAGAAAACTCCTTCCGGGACCCTTGTTTGCCACGCCGAGATGCGCGGCCACCGAGGCGCCGACATCGGTGAACGCGATCTGCCCTACCGCGCGGACCCCCACGCCGCAAGCCACGACCGGCACCCGTTCGCGGGTGTGGTCGCTGCCGATCCAGGTCGGATCGTTGCCATGATCGGCGGTGAAGATCGCGAGGTCTCCGCGGCCGAGACGCTTGAGGAACTCGCCCACCCGCGCGTCGAACCATTCGAGCGCGCGGGCATAGCCCGAGACGTCGCGGCGATGCCCGTAGACCGAGTCGAACTCCACGAAGTTCGCGAAAGTGAGCGAGCCGGGCTCCGCCTCGACCGCCGCGTCCATCAGGTGCTCGAACAGCTCCGCGTCCGGCCCCTTGCGCACGTCGTCGATGCCGCGCATCGAGAAGATGTCGCCGATCTTGCCGATGGCATGGACCTTGCCGCCGGCCCCCCGCACCCAGTCGCAGAGCGTTGGCGCGGGCGGTTCGATCGCGAAATCGCGCCGGTGCGCGGTGCGCCGGAAATTGCCGGGACTGCCCGTGAAGGGCCGGGCGATCACCCGGCCGACCCGCATCGCGTGGAGCCGCGGCGCGATGTCCTCGCAAAGCTTCAGCAGCCGGTCGAGCCCGAACGTCTCCTCATGCGCCGCGATCTGGAAGACGCTGTCGACCGAGGTGTAGCAGATCGGCCAGCCGGTGCGGATGTGCTCGGCACAGTGTTCCTCGAGGATCGGCACGCCCGAGGCGTGGCAATTGCCGAGCGTACCGCCCGTACCCGCGAGCCGCGCCACCTCGTCCATCAGATCCTGCGGAAAGGCGGGCCGGGTGTCAGGGAAGTAATGCCAGTCCCAGGGCACCGGCACGCCGGCAAGCTCCCAATGCCCCGAGGGCGTGTCCTTGCCCTTCGACACTTCCGTCGCCGCGCCCCAAAGCCCGCGCGGCGCGGCCTCGAAGCCGGGCATCGCGGCGCCCGAGGCCAGCCGCACCGCGGCACCGAGACCGAGCGCGTCGAGATTGGGCATCCGCAAGGGCCCCGAACGCCCCTCCTCCGCCCGGCCTTCCGCGCAGGCCACGGCGATATGGCCGAGCGTGTTGGCACCGGTATCGGGCCTGCCGGCGTTGAAGTAGGCATCGGCATCCGGCGCGCCGCCCGCGCCGACGCTGTCCATCACGATCAGGAAGGCCCGCGCCATCAGCCGATCCTCTTGTGGATCAGCGCCGGTTCATCGGGTTCCTCCTCGCCGATGCGGATCGCCGACGTCACGGCGGCCAGGGCGCATTCGGCATCGGCCTCGGTCGCGGCATGGATGCGGGCGATGGTCTCGCCCGCCTCGACCGGCTCGCCGACCGGCATGATCTCGGACAGGCCGACCGAGGGGTTGATCCTGTCGCCGCCCTTCAGCCGCCCGCCGCCCAGATGCACGACGGCCTGGCCCAGCGCCTCGCCGTCGATCCTGGCGATGTAGCCGTCGTGGGCGGCCTGCACCTCACGCACGACGCGCGCGGCCGGAAGCCGGTCGGGATAACGCTCGACGAAATCCGACGGCCCGCCGAGCGCGGCGACCATGCGCCCGAACACCTCCGCCGCGCGGCCCGAGTCGAGCGCCTCCTCGATCTGGTCCGCGCCATCGCCCGCTTCGTCGGCGAGCCCGGCCAGCGCCAGCGCCTCGCCGCCGAGCGCCACCGTCACGTCCCAGAGCGCCTGGTTGACCGCCACGCCGGTCAGCGTCTCCATCACCTCGATCACCTCGAGCGCATTGCCCGCCGACGAGGCCAGCGGCTGGTCCATGTCGGTGATCAGCGCCGCCGTCCGGCAGCCCGCACCATTGGCGGTCCGCACCAGCGACCCGGCCAGCGCCTCGGCATCCGCCATGGTCTTCATGAAGGCGCCCGAGCCCACCTTGACGTCGAGAACCAGCGCCTCGAGCCCGGCCGCGAGCTTCTTCGACAGGATCGACGCGGTGATGAGGTCGATCGACTCGACGGTGCCGGAAATGTCGCGGACCGCGTAGAGCCGCCGGTCGGCGGGCGCGATGTCGTCGGTCGCGCCGACGATGGCGCAGCCGATCTCGGATACAAGCTGGTTCAGCGCCTCCACGGAGACGTCACCGCGATAGCCGGGGATCGATTCGAGCTTGTCGAGCGTGCCCCCGGTATGACCGAGCCCGCGCCCCGAGATCATCGGCACGAAGGCGCCGCAGGCGGCGAGCGCGGGCGCGATCAGAAGCGAGGTGCAGTCGCCGACGCCGCCGGTTGAATGCTTGTCCACGACCGGCCCCGGCAGGCTCCATTCCAGCACCCGCCCGCTGTCGCGCATCGCCAGCGTCAGCGCCACGCGCCCCGCCTCGTCGAGGCCGTTGAGCAGCACCGCCATTGCGAAGGCCCCGGCCTGGGCGTCGGTGACCTCGCCCGAGGCGACGCCTTGCGCGAACCACTCTGCCGCCGCCGGCGTCAGGCCCTTGCGGTCGCGGACGCCGGCGATGATCGAACGCGCATCCATCTCAGGCCTTGTCCATGTGCTCGACCCCGAACCGGCCGGGCAAAAGATCGCCGACGGTGGTCTCGAGGGTCTTGCCGTCGATCGTGGCCAGCGTGACCTTCGCGTCGTGGCGCCCGAACTCGGCGAGCTTCTGCCGGCAACCGCCGCAGGGCGACACCGGCAGCGGGCTGTCGGCGATGACCGCGACCTCGGTCAACTCGGTCTCGCCCGCCGCCACCATCGCGGCGATGGCGCCGGCCTCGGCGCAGGTGCCTTCGGGATAGGCCACGTTCTCGACGTTGCAACCCGCATAGATGCGCCCCGACGCGCCCCGCACCGCCGCGCCGACCTTGAAATGCGAATAGGGCGCATAGGCGTTCTCGCGGACCTCGCGCGCGACGTCGATGAGCGACATGTCATCCTCCCTGTCAGACCCCGACACTGCGTCCGCAACCGCGTCGATGCAAGATCGTGCGGCCGCTTCCGTCGCGAAAACGCCGGGCGGCGCGCATTCGCCGGTGGCCGCGCTGCCGAGCCAAAGGGACTTTCGCCGCGCGGAAATATAGTTTAATACTAAACGAGTTTTTCCAGGGAGGCGGAACGTGGACGACGCAAGGCAGGAAAACGCGCGGCAGGCGGCTCTGGACTACCACGAATTCCCCAAGCCCGGGAAACTCGAGATCCGCGCGACGAAGCCGATGGCCAATGGCCGCGACCTCTCCCGCGCCTATTCACCCGGCGTCGCCGAGGCCTGCCTCGAGATCAAGGCCGACCCCGCCACCGCCTCGCGCTACACCGCGCGCGGCAATCTCGTCGCGGTGGTGACGAACGGCACCGCCGTTCTCGGCCTCGGCAATATCGGCGCGATGGCGTCGAAGCCGGTGATGGAGGGCAAGGCGGTCCTGTTCAAGAAATTCGCCTCGATCGACTGCTTCGACCTCGAGATCAACGAGTCCGACCCCGAGAAGCTGGCCGAGATCGTCTGCGCGCTGGAGCCGAGCTTCGGCGCGATCAACCTCGAGGACATCAAGGCGCCGGACTGCTTCATCGTCGAGAAGATCTGCCGCGAGCGGATGAACATCCCGGTCTTCCACGACGACCAGCACGGCACCGCCATCGTCGTCGGCGCGGCGGCCACGAATGCGCTCCATGTCGCGGGCAAGGACTTCGACAAGATCAAGGTCGTCTCGACCGGCGGGGGTGCTGCCGGGATCGCCTGCCTCGACATGCTCCTGAAGCTCGGCATCAGGCGGGAGAACGTTTGGCTCTGCGACCTCGAAGGCCTCGTCTACCAAGGCCGCGAGGCGCAGATGACGCCGCAGAAGGCGGCCTATGCGCAAGGCACCAAGCCCGCGACGCTCGACGAGGTGATCGAAGGCGCGGACCTGTTCCTCGGCCTCTCCGGCCCCGGCGTGCTGACGCCGGCGATGGTCAAGAAGATGGCCCCCCGCCCGATCGTCTTCGCGCTCGCCAACCCGACGCCCGAGATCCTGCCCGACGAGGTGCGCTCCGTCTCGCCGGACGCGATCATCGCCACGGGCCGCTCGGATTTCCCCAACCAGGTCAACAACGTCCTCTGCTTCCCGTTCATCTTCCGCGGCGCGCTCGACGTCGGCGCGACCGAGATCAACGACGCGATGCAGCTGGCCTGCATCGAGGGCATCGCGGCTCTGGCGCGGGCCACGACCTCGGCCGAGGCCGCCGCGGCCTATCGCGGCGAGAAGCTGACCTTCGGCGCGGATTACCTGATCCCGAAACCCTTCGATCCGCGACTGATCGGCACCGTCGCCTCGGCCGTCGCCAGGGCCGCGATGGAGACCGGCGTCGCCACCCGCCCGATCGCTGATCTCGACGCCTACAAGCGCAAGCTCGACGGATCGGTCTTCAAGTCGGCGCTGATCATGCGCCCGGTCTTCGACGCGGCCCGTACCGCCCAGCGCAAGATCGTCTTTGCCGAGGGCGAGGACGAGCGCGTCCTGCGCGCCGCCAATGCGATGCTCGAAGAGATGACCGACAGTCCGATCCTCATCGGCCGCCCCGAGGTGATCGAGCGGCGCTGCGAACGCGCCGGCCTGCCGATCCGGCCCGGAACCGATTTCGAGGTCGTGAACCCCGAGAACGATCCGCGCTACCGCGACTACTGGGGCAGCT
>JBFKMA010000202.1:0-4964 GCA_041630175.1 Albidovulum sp. | reverse complement strand
GGCCGAGGCCACCGGCACCATGAGGAAGACCGAAAGCCCGATCATCAGGAGAAGCGAGCCCCAGCCGATCAGGTTGTCGACCCAGGTGACCTCGCCGACGAAGGGCAGGGTGAGGGCCTCGGGCGTCAGCCAGTCGAGCACCTGCACGAAGCCCACATAGATCCCGAAGAGCAGCGCCAGCGACAGCGCGATGCCGAGCAGCACCACCTTCAGAAAGCGCCGGTCGGACAGCTGGCCGAGCGCCTTCGCGAAATCGCCGAGGATCATTCGGAAACCCAGCTCGTGATCGCGGCCACGTCGGGGCG
The DNA here is from genome assembly GCA_041630175.1 of Albidovulum sp. Lineage (GTDB taxonomy): Bacteria > Pseudomonadota > Alphaproteobacteria > Rhodobacterales > Rhodobacteraceae > Albidovulum. The sequence goes on along the minus strand of JBFKMA010000202.1, from coordinate 4,659 downwards.
CGGTCGGTCCGGGGGCGTCGCGGTCTCGGTGCCGATATGGATGAGGCCGGCCACCCACTCGCCGGGGGCGAGCGCGAGCGCCTCGTGGCAGAAGGCGGCGTCGTGGATATGCCAGCCGGTGAGCCAGCAGGCGCCCCAACCCGAGGCGAGCGCGGCGTTCAGAAGCGCCAGGCAGGCGGCGCCCGCCGACAGCACCTGCTCGACCTCCGGCACCTTCTCGGTGGTGCGCGGCACATGCACCACCGCGACCGCGAGATCGGCTTCGGCGAATTGCAGCACGCCTTTCGCGATGCGGTCGGGATCGAGCCCCATCTCGCGCCCGCGGGCCTCGGCCAGCCCGGCGAGCCGCGCCAGCGCCGGCTTCTCGAGCACGATGAACCGCCAGGGTTCGAGCTTGCCGTGATCGGGCACCCGCGCGGCGGCGGTGAGGATCGGCATCAGTTCGTCGCGCGTCGGCACCGGCGCGCGCAGGATCTTCGCGGGGCGCGAGCGGCGGGTGAGGAAGAACTCCATCGCGGCGGGGTTGGGTATCGGCATGGCGCGCTCCGTTCAGAATCGGCCGCACCCTTGGCCAGAGCTGCGCCGGGGTCAAGCCGGTTCCACGCGGCGCTGGCGCCCCCGGTGGCGGCGCGCTAGGAGGATGGTGGAGGCGCGCATGACCGATCTCAGCCATCTCGCCCGACCCGGCGCCGAAATCGCGGTGCGGGTGACGCCGAAAGCCTCGCGCAATGCCGTCGTGGAAGCGGAGGGCGCGATCCGCGTCTACGTCACCGTCGCGCCGGAGGGCGGCAAGGCCAATGCCGCCGTCGCGAAGCTTCTGGCCCGCGCGCTCGGGCTGGCGAAATCGCGGCTGGTGCTGGTGCGCGGAGAGACGGCGCGCGACAAGCTGTTCCGGATCGCCGAATAGCCGGCCCCCCGTGCGGACGGTCAGTCGGAAAGCCGCACCGGCTCGCCGTGCGGTGTGCTCAGATAGGCCCGCTCCCAGGCCGCGCGCATCGCCCTTGCCTCATCGCGCCCCGCAAGCCCGGCGCGGTCCAGAAGCGCCTCGAGCGTCTCGAGCCAGGCCGCGTAGTAATCCGCGCCGCCGTCGAGCGGCCCCGCCGCGCCCTTCGCCTTCAGCGTCGCGCCGAAGGCCGCCGTCCAGTCGGGCCAGGCGAAATGCCCCGCCTCGCTCAGCGCCACGGTGAGCGCGAAGAGCTGCGCCTGCCAGGGTTCGTCGAAACGCGAGGGCTGGGTCATGCCGGCTCCAGGTAGCTCTGCCAGAGGTCGAGCGTCACCTCGTCGCCGGGATGCTCCGCCGTGCCCCAGAGATCGGCGGCGGCAAAGGCGACCGTGTAGAGCGGTTCGGGCTGTTCGCCGAGTCCGTGGGCATTGGTGTCGGGCAGGACATGGGCGCCGTGGCCGAGGATCACGGTGCCGACATGGCCGGCCGCGTAGCCGGGCAGGCGGGTATGGCCGCCCGGCAGATGGGCGTTGCGGGCCGGCAGGCGGGTGCGCACCCGGTCGCCGGGGGCGAAGGCCGGCGCGGGGCCGGGTCGGGTGTAGGGCGAGCCGCGGGCAAGGACGCCGGCCACGGCTCCGGCGCGAAGCTGGCGGTCATGCGGCGGCGCGGGCTCGGCCTTGCCCGCCGCCAGTTCGTCGCGGCTGACGAGGCGCTTGTCCACGAGAAGATCGGCGAGCGCCGCGATCCACTTCTCGTAGTAGGAGAACCGGGCATAGTCCGTCGGCCGCAGGCTCTCGCGGGCATGGCGCGCGGCGTCGATGGTCCAGGCGCCGAGCCCGCCGGCAGCCAGCGTCAGCGCCAGCGCCCTGCGGTGCCAGTCCTCGGCGAAGGGCGCGATGCCTTGCGGTTCCGGCACCACCGGCCCGTCGCCGTAACGCCCGCCCATGTCGTGGATGCGGCTCATCGCGGCGCCTCCGGCAGCCCGGTGCCGATCATGCAGTCGCGGGTGACGAGGGCGGCGAGCTCCTCGTCGCCGAGTTCTTCGGTGCCGTCGGGCCGCATCGGGATCACGAGGTAGCGCACCTCGGCGGTCGAATCCCAGACCCGCACCTTATGCCCCTCGGGCAGCGTCAGCCCGAACTCGGCGAGCACCTTCCGCGGTTCGCGCACAGCCCGCGCCCGGTAGGCGTCCGACTTGTACCAGGCCGGCGGGATGCCGAGCAGCGGCCACGGATAGCAGGAGCAGAGCGTGCAGACGACCATGTTGTGCGTCTCGGGCGTGTTCTCGACCGCGACGATGTGCTCGCCCTGGCGGCCGGATATGCCCATTGTGGCAATGGCCTGCGTCGCATCCGCGCGCAGGGCGGCGCGGAAGCCCGGATCGCTCCAGGCCCGCGCCACGACCCGCGCGCCGAGATGCGGGCCGACCTTGCGTTCATAGGTTTCGAGGATCGCGTCGAGCGCCGCGGGATCGACGAGCCCCTTGGCGGTCAGGATCGACTCGAGTGCCTTCACCCGAAGCGCCGGGTCGGAGGGCAGGAGCGAATGCGGGTGGTCGGGATCGTCATGCGGCATCCCGGCATGATGCGAGAGCACACCAGCCAAGTCCAGCGGGCTTCGTTCGCCGGAGCGGCGGTTGCGTGCCGCCTCGCCGTGATGTGAGATGGGTTCGGAACGGCGGAGACCGCACGGATTCGCCGCGAGCGACAGTTGGAAAAGCGATGGCAGGCGACGGGGCAGAGGATCGGACGGCGCGCGACCTCCTGGAGCTGTTGGGAACCGGGCGGCAGCGGAGGGACATCGCGGTGCCGGACATGGCCGCGGCGGGCCGGATCTCGGCGCATGTCCGGGCGCTGCGCGAGGCCCGCGGCGAGCGGGTCGTGGGGCGCAAGATCGGGTTCTCGAACCGGACGATCTGGCCCATCTACGGCGTCGACCGGCCGATGTGGAACTATGTCTGGAACACGACGCTGACCGCCGCCTCGGGCGCCGAGGCGGGGATCGACCTCTCGGGCTTCGCCGAGCCGCGGATCGAGCCCGAGATCGTGCTGCACCTGGCCGCCGCGCCGGAGCCGGGCATGAGCGAGGACGAGATCTTCGCCTGCATCGACCGCGTCGCGCACGGGTTCGAGATCGTCCAGTCGGTCTATCCCGGATGGACGTTCACCGCGCCGCAATCGGCGGCCGCCTTCGGGCTGCACGGGGCGCTGGCGATCGGCCCGTGGCACGACATTGGCCCCGACCGCGAGACGTGGCGCAAGCAGCTCGGCGACTTCACGGTCGCGCTGCACAAGGATGGCGGGTCGGTGGAGACCGGGCATGCGCGCAACGTGCTCGGCGGGCCGGTCTCGGCGCTGCGGTTTCTCGTCGAGACGATCGCGCACGAGCCTCGCCCGGCGCCCTTGCGGGCGGGCGAGATTGTCACTACGGGGACCCTGACGGATGCCCATCCGGCCGTGCCCGGCAGCGCCTGGACCGTGGCGTTCAACGGCATCGGCCTGACGCCGCTGCGGGTGACCTGCCGCCAGGCCGTCCGGCCCGCGCCGGGTCAGAAGCGGGGATGAATCGCTTGACGCGGCCCGGCTTTGGCCGTAAACGGCGCGGACGGAATTCGGGGCGCTGCCGAGGCAGCGTCCGTTGATGGTATGAGAACGCCGGGCGCAAAGCCCGAGAAACAAGGAACGAACCCATGTCGCGCGTCTGCGAACTGACCGGTAAGGGCCCGATGTCGGGCAACAACGTGAGCCACGCGAACAACAAGACGCGCCGCCGCTTCCTGCCGAACCTGAACGATGTGACCCTGATCTCCGATGCGCTCGGCCAGTCGTTCAAGCTGCGCATCTCGGCAGCCGCGCTGCGGTCGGTCGACCACCGCGGCGGGCTCGACGCCTTCCTCGCCAAGTCGAAGGACGAGGAGCTCTCGGCGAAGGCGCTGAAGATCAAGAAGGACATCGCGAAGGCCGCGCCCGCCGCCTGAGGCGCGCCACGCGGATCGCTACCGGACTGGCCCCGCCCGAAAAGGCGGGGCCGCTTCCTTTTGGCCCATCGTCTTTGCGCGCCGGCCGACTTAAGACGGTGTCGTGATGTCGTGTCGCGCCCGATCGCGAAGCACCGAAAACCGATACCGGAGAGACAGATGACCTTCCTCAGACCCGCCGCCCTGGCCGCGCTTGCGGCCGTCCTCGCCCTGCCGGTCCAGGCCGGCGAGACCATCGCGGTCTCCGATGCCTATGCCCGCTTCATGCCCGGCGGCATGGCCGGCGCCGCCTTCATGGTGATCGAGAACCACGGCGAAGAGGCCGACCGCCTGACCGGCGTCGCTTCGGACCTGGCCGAGCGGGTGGAATTGCACAGCCACCGCACGGGCAGCGACGGGGTGATGCAGATGCTGCATGTGACCGAGGGATTCGAGATCCCTGCCGGCGGCAGCCACGCGCTCGAACGCGGCGGCGATCATGTGATGTTCATGGGGCTGACCGAACGCCCGGCCGACGGCGCGACCGTCACCGTCACGCTGAGCTTCGAGAAGGCCGGCGAGATCGCGGTCGAGGTGCCGGTCGACAACGCGCGCTGAGAGGGCGCCCGCGGTCCGGCCTTGCGCCGGACCCGGCAGTCGGAGGGGGCGCTGCCCCCAACCCTTCGGATGCGGGGATTCCCCCGAGATGTGGAAACAGAAGAAGGTCAGGGGCGCGCAAGGAGGCTCTCGACCCAGCCCG
>JBFKMA010000201.1:0-4998 GCA_041630175.1 Albidovulum sp. | reverse complement strand
GACCGGGCCGCTGCCCTTGCGCCGCCGGCCGGACGGCTTTGCCGCGCTGCTCGACGCGATCCTCGGCCAGCAGGTCTCCACTGCCTCGGCCGATGCGCTCTGGGCGCGGCTCGAGGCGGCGGGGCTCGTGAGCGAGGCGGCGGTCGCTGCCGCCGATGAGGCGGCCTTGCGGGCCTGCGGCCTCAGCCGGCAGAAGATCCGCTACGCGCTGGCGTTGGCGCGGGCGGGGCTCGACTACGATGCCCTGCGCCGCGCGCCGGATGCCGAGGTCGTCGCGACTCTGACCGCGCTTCCCGGCGTCGGGCGCTGGACCGCCGAGGTCTACGCGATCATCTCGCTCGGTCGCGCCGATGTCTTCGCGGCGGGCGACCTCGCGTTGCAGGAAGCCGCGCGGCTGCTCTTCGACCTGCCGACCCGCCCGGCCGACCGCGACTTGCGCGCGATGGCCGAGGACTGGAGCCCGTGGAGGGCAGTTGCGGCCCGCGCGCTCTGGGCCTACTACCGGCTGGCAAAGAGCCGGGAGGGCATCAGGTGACGCGCGAACTCAGATTCGGCCGCAGGGCCGCGACCTCGGGACAGGCAAGTTCGCTCGTCGTTTTCCTGCATGGTTACGGCGCGGACGGCGCCGACCTTCTCGGGCTCGCCGACGTGATCGGTCCGCACCTGCCGGGCACCGCCTTCGTCGCGCCCGACGCGCCCGAACGCTGCGCCGGCAATCCCTTCGGATACCAGTGGTTTCCGATTCCCTGGCTCGACGGCTCCTCGCAGGAGGACGCGGCGGCCGGGCTTGTCCGCGCGGCCGCCGATATCGACGCCTTCCTCGACGCGCGGCTCGCCGAGGAGGGGCTGACGCCCGACCGGCTCGCCGTCGTGGGCTTTTCGCAAGGCACGATGATGGCACTGCATGTGCTGCCGCGCCGGGCCGCGCCGGTGGCCGGCATCGTCGCCTTCTCCGGCCGTCTGCTGGAGCCCGAGCGGCTGGCCGCCGAGGCGGTGTCGAAGCCGCCGGTCCTGCTGCTCCATGGCGACCAGGATCCGATGGTGCCCTTCGAGGAGATGGGCTTCGCCGGGCGGGCGCTGACCGGGGCCGGGTTCGAGACCTACGGCCACGTCATGAAGGGCACCGGACACGGCATCGCGCCCGACGGTCTGTCTGTGGCCCTGGCATTCTTGCGGGACAGGCTTCCCGGGGCTTGAAACCGCCGCGCCGGACGCTACCTTCAACCTATCGAATCCGCAGGAGACGCCTATATGGAGTTCGCCGCAATGACCGCTTTTGCCCTCATTGCCATCCTGGTTGCGGGCGTTCTCGCGCGCCCCGAGCCGAAGAGAGTTCCGGTCCGCATCGACCGGCGCGACCGCCGCTCCTGACCCGCGCCGCCGCGCACCCTTTTCAGAACCACAGGGCCGGCTCGGCGAATTCCAGCGAATTGCCGGCCGGATCGCGGACATAGATCGACCGCGCGCCGTTGGGCCAGCGGAAATCCGCCTCGATCTCGATCCCGACCGCTTCCAGATGCGCGCGCCACGCGTCGAGCATCTCGGCCGCGACCGAGAAGCAGTAATGCCCGGCCCCGCTCGCGCCATGGCCCGGCACCGGCAGCGCCGCGCCCGGCTGCGGCGGATGGTCGGTCGCGTCGGGGTTGAAGACCAGAAGCACGGAGGTGCCGACCGTGAAGAAGACATGCCGCCCCTCCTGCCGCGCCATCACGGCCAGGCCGAGCGTGCCGGAATAGAATGATTCGGCTGCGTCGAGATCCGTGGTATAGAGCGCGGATTCGAGGGTTCCGAGAACCGGCGGGGCAGGCATGGCGCCGTCATTCTCCTGTAACTTTGCTGCGAGATAACTCTATCGCAGATAGCGGGGCTTGTCAGAAACAAAACGCCAGATATAGTTGTGGATAAGCAGGGGCGGTGCTCCCGCCCCTCCTGCCGATCCGGACGCCGGGCCGGCACAGGAAGGCGAGGAAGCAGACCATGCTCGACAGACCGACCGAAGGCGACTTCAGAACCAGCTTCGTCAGGGAGCCGTCCTCCTTGAAGCATTGCCCGGCGCTGGTGTTGAACGCCGACTTCCGGCCCCTTTCCTACTACCCGCTGTCGCTCTGGCCCTGGCAGGAGGCGATCAAGGCGGTGTTCCTCGAGCGGGTGATGATCCTCGCCGAGTATGACGAGGTGGTGCGGTCGCAGCATACCGCGATCCGAATACCCTCGGTCGTGGTGCTGAAGGACTACGTCAAACCCCAGAAGCGCGTGGCCTTCACGCGCTTCAATCTTTTTCTGAGGGACGAATTCTGCTGCCAGTATTGCGGCTCGAAGGGCGATCTGACCTTCGACCACGTCCTGCCGCGCTCGAAGGGCGGCGTGACGAGCTGGGACAACGTCGTCGCCGCCTGCGCGCCCTGCAACCTGAGGAAGGCCAACAAGCCGCTCAAGCAGTCGGGCATGAGCCTGCGCCGCCCGCCCTACCGGCCCGCGGCCGAGGACATGCAGCGCGCCGGCCGGCGCTTCCCGCCGAACCACCTGCACGACAGCTGGGTCGATTTTCTCTACTGGGACGCCGAGCTCGAAGCCTGATCCCGTTTCGCGCCCGTTGCGCTTTACCTTTCGCATTCGCCCGCTAAGCTCGCCCGGAAACAGGGGAGGGCCAGCCCATGACCGATACGTTCTTTCGTCCGATCTCGGGCATGGAAATGCCGCGTTTCGCGGGCATCCCGACCTTCATGCGCCTGCCGCATGTGCCCGAGGACCATGCCCGCGCCGGCGAGGTGCAGATCGGGCTCGTCGGCCTGCCCTGGGACGGCGGCGTGTCGAACCGGGCGGGGCCGCGCCACGGGCCGCGCCAGATCCGCGACGCCTCGACGATGATCCGCGCCCAGCATGCGGTCACGGGGATGCGGCCCTTCGAGGCTGCGAACTGCGCCGATCTCGGCGATGTCGGGCCGAACCCGGTCGACAATCCCGATACGCTGGCGCGGTTCGAGAGCTATTTCACGAAACTGAAGGCGCGCGGCGTCCGGCCGCTCATCGCCGGCGGCGATCACCTCTGCACGCTGCCGGTCCTGCGCGGGATCGCCCGCGGCGAAGCCTTGGGTCTCGTGCATTTCGACAGCCATACGGACCTCTTCCCGCCCTATTTCGGCGGCACGACGCTCACGCATGGCAATCCGTTCCGCAGCGCGGTGGAGGAGGGGCTCCTGGACCCCGCGCGAATGATCCAGATCGGCATCCGCGGCACGATGTATGACAGCGCCGACCGCGATTTCGCCAAGGCGAACGGCATCCGCATCGTCACGATCGAGGAGTTCTTCGACCGCGGCATCGCGGACGTGATGGCCGATGCGCGCGAGATCGTCGGCGCGAAGCCCGCCTACATGTCCTACGACATCGACTTCGTCGATCCCTCGGTCGCGCCGGGGACCGGCACGCCGGAATGGGGTGGGCCGAACGCCTACGAAGCGATCCGCGTCGTGCGCGAATGCGCCGGGCTCAAAATCGTCGGGGCCGATCTCGTGGAGGTGTCGCCGCCGTTCGATCCGACGGGCGGCACCGCCTGGCTCGGCGCCTCGCTCATGTTCGAGATGCTCTGCGTCATGGTCGAGGCGCTCTGAGCCGGGCGGGTTCCGCGCGGGTCAGGCCTGCGCGGCGGTGATGATGATCTCGACGACGTATTCCGGTGCGGCGAGCTTGGCTTCTCCGGTCGCACGGGCCGGGGCGTGGCCCTTCGGCACCCAGGCATCCCAGACCGCGTTCATCGCCGCGAAATCGGCCTTGATGTCGGCGAGCCAGATCTGCGCGCGCAGGATCCGGGTCTTGTCCGAGCCCGCCATCGCGAGAAGCCGGTCGATCTCGGCCAGGCAGTCGCGGGTCTGTGCCGCGGCGTCGCCGCCCGGCTCGCCGACGACGCCGGCCAGATGCACGATGCCGTTGTGGATGACTACGCTCGACATGCGGGTTTCGGTTTCGAGCCTGACGATCGGGGTGCTCATGCCTTCGGTCCTTTGCTGAGAGAATCGCCCGAGATCCCTAGCTGTTCGCGGACGGCAAGGAAATACACCAACCACCCCCGGCCTCCGCGCGCGGAAGCCGGGCGGGCCGGCAGTGCGGATCGGTCCCGGTCAGAGCCCGAGGAGCTTCAGCGCCTCGTTGAGATCGGCGACCGAGGCGTCGTGATCGCCCGCCTCGTGCGCGGCCTTGCCCTTGTCGTAAAGCTCGGTGACCTGCGCCTTCGTGGCGTCGTCGATGCTCGTCGTTGCCATCGCGTCGTCGATTTTCTGCATAAGGCTCGGGCATTGATGTGCGAGCGCCGGACCCGCCATCGCGAACGCGAACACGACCGTAAGAATCGTCTTCTTCATCTGGATTTCCCCCTTGTCGAATGGTCAGCTGAACTGCTCGTCACAGGGATTGGAGCGGGTGAAGGGAATCGAACCCTCGTCGTAAGCTTGGGAAGCTTCTGCTCTACCATTGAGCTACACCCGCGTGGCTTTTGATTAGCGCGCGGCGCGGGGCGAGGCAAGGGGGTTGCGCGGAACGGCGCAGGCCAGCCGGGGTGAAAAGAAGCGGCCGCCGAAACGGCGGCCGCTGATCTCAGGAACCGTGTCGCCGCTACCTGTTGGCCTGATGGTACTTGTGCATGGCCTGGTGGATATCGGCGAGGCAAGCGTTGTAATCTTCCGCCGCCTGGGCCGCCCTGGCGCTGTCGGCCAGATCCCTCAGTTCGCTTCTGAGCGCTTCGTTGACGGAGGCTGCCTGAATTTTCTCGTCAGCCGTTGCCAGAATGCGGTCGCAGTCGTCCTTGTCGTCCGCGAAGGCCGGGACTGCCATGAACAGGGCGGCAATGCCCACAATCAGTGTTCTGGTCACCTCTATTCTCCTCTACCTGTTGGTAATAACAATTTATGTAACGGCAACATTTTAGGTGCGCAGTAACCTCCAGATATTCGGATCAATGCGAACCTGAATGTTACACATTCATTGGTATGTCATTGCCACATT
>JBFKMA010000200.1:0-4999 GCA_041630175.1 Albidovulum sp. | reverse complement strand
GCTACCGCCGAGTTCAGGTGCGTTCGTTGATCTAGATCAGCCTCGATTGAGATTCCTGGCCCACATGCGCCGGCGGCTGGGGTAATCCGAAAGACAGGGTGTTCCAAAAGATTTGGGCGGTGCGCCTCGCTCTGAGTCGCACCGCCCGAAGTCGCGCCAGCACCTGTTGGGGATGAGGACAGGGCGCGTCTAGTGCCAGACCTGCCGGATGGATAATGCAGCCGACAGGCCCGGCGTCCGGTTTCCCGGGCCCCCCCTTCCCCCGCAAACTTGCAGGCTGGTCGGGAGCGCTGTTCCTGGCCAATGCCACCACTCACGGAACCAGAGAATATTGCCGATTTACCTTGCGTAAGGGAAGTAAGGGAATCCTTACCTGACCAAATTGTCACGATCTCTTGAGATTTTGGAAACATAGCGGCGCAGTTCCGCCGATGATTTCAGCAATTCCGACCAATCGGCCGGTCAGAGCGCGCGAATCGTTTTCTACCCTGGGAAGATGAAAATCTGATTCTGGAAGGACGCCTTCAGCACCGCCTGCGCCGTCGTCTCCACCTCGAGCGCCTCGCGCGCAAGCCGCAGGTGCTTCTCGATTGTCGCGGGCGTCAGGCCCATGATCGTCGCGATGTCCTGCGTGGTCTTGCCGTCGCCCACCCATTCCAGCGCCTCGCGCTGACGCGGCGTGAGCGCGCGGCGCGACGAGGCGAAGGGCATCGAGGTGATCCGCAGATGGGTGACGTTGTTGATCACGGTGATCTCGCGGCCATACTCGCTCCACACGGCCTAGACATCGTCCTGCACCATGCCACGGCGGGCACAGAGACCTATGGCGCCCTTCGCCCTCACCGAGACGTCGCGGAACCCGATCGAATAGCCGCAGCGGACATCGTATCGCAGGTTCAGTTCCAGAATCGTCCTTTCGGTCTCCGTCATCTCTCCAGACCTGGCGATCTCCTCGATCAGGCGCCACGAGCCGGGGCCCTCATTCGCCGCCGCCCATTTCACCATCGGCGCGTGGTTGTAGATGCCGCTCTTGATGAATTCGTCCAGATAAGCCTGGTCGTGGTTCGACAGGACCAGGACGTCGTCGGCGCTGCCGAAGGAGTTCGGCGTGCGAAACCGCGTAAAGCCGTAGAGCAAGCGGTCGAAGCCGAATTCGGCCATCTTGTCGCAGTGAAGCGCCCAGATCTCCGGGATCGAGGCGGCTGCGAGAATGCGTTCGAGATGTGCGGCGAGCGGCGAGGTCTTGGTCATGACGTCCACCGTCGTTGCGGCGCTCCGAGGGCGGGCGGAAGATCGGATGCACAGCGCCGCCGCTGGCGCGACCGTTCGGATTGTTCGCGGTCGATGCCGCGGAAGGCCGTCAACGATAACAAACTCATGGCACAATCTCCGCGAGATTATTGTCATGCCCCGCTCGCACTGTCGAGAGGGTGCCCCTTTCGTTTTTCGCCGATGCTGCTACCAAGGCATCCGGGACGCTGGAGGGGGCGATATGTCGGATGCATCCTGGGACGTCGTGATCGCCGGAGGGGCGGCGACCGGGTCGGCCACGGCCTGGTGGCTGAAGAAAATGTCGCCGCGCCTCAAGGTCTTGGTGCTGGAGAAGGACCCGACCTATGCGCATGCCGCGACCGCGCTGTCGGTGGCCTCGGTGCGCCAGCAGTTCTCCAATCCGGTCAACGTGGCGATCTCGCGCTTCGGGGTCGATTTCATCCGTGATTTCGGCGCGCGGATCGGTCCCGAAGGCGGCGTGCCCTCGCTAGGGTTGAAGGAGAACGGCTATCTGTTCCTGTCGGCAACCGAGGCGGGCGCGGCGCTCATGGAGGAACTGGCCGCGATGCAGCGCGGCCTCGGCGCCGCGACCGAGGTGCTCGGCCCCGAAGAACTCGCCCGCCGCTTTCCCTGGATGCAGGTCGACGACGTCACCGCCGGCAGCATCGGCGCCCGAGACGAAGGCTGGTTCGACAACATGGGCCTTCTGAACGGCTTTCGGTCCGGCGCGCGGGCCATGGGCGCCGTCTTCGAGCGCGACCGCGTCGTCGGGCTGGAACGCGAGGGCGACCGGATCGTGGCGGTGCGCGCGGAGCGGGCGGGGCGCATCGCCTGCGGCGCGTTTCTCTGCGCGGCGGGGACCGGCTCGACCGCGATCTGCCGCATGGCGGGCGTCGAGATTCCGGTGGAGCCGCGCAAGCGCACCGTCTTCGTGATCGACACGCCAAATGCCCGCCATCCCGAGGCGCCGCTCATCATCGACCATTCCGGCATCTACATGCGGCCCGAACATGGCGGATGGATCACCGCGACCGTGCCCGAAACCGACGGGCCCTGCAGCGAGGACGACTGGGAGCCCGACCACGCCCAGTTCGACGACATCATCTGGCCGAAGCTCTATGCCCGGTCCGAGGGCTTCGACGCGGTGAAGGTGACGCGGCTCTGGGTTGGGCACTACGACTACAACCGGCTCGACCAGAACGCGATCCTCGGCTGCTGGCCGGGTCTGGCGAACTTCCACCTCGCCGCCGGCTATTCCGGCCACGGGTTGCAGCAGGCACCGGCGGTGGGGCGGGGCATGGCCGAGATGATCCTGACCGGCGGCTACGAGACGCTCGACCTTTCGCCGCTCGGGCCCGAGCGGGTGCTGGAAAACCGGCCGTTCCTGGAACGCGCCATCGTCTGAGGGAAATCGTGGCCGGCCTGACCGTCACGCGATGGTCAGAGCCGGTTCACCGGAAGCTTCAGATAGGTCCGGCCATCCTCCTCGGGCGGCGGCATCCGGCCTGCGCGCATGTTCACCTGCAACGACGGAATGATCAGCCGCGGCATGCCGAGCGTGCTGTCGCGCGCCTCGCGCATTTCCACGAACTCGGCCGCCGGCTTGCCGCCGCCGACATGGACGTTGCGCGCCTTCTCCTCGGCCACCGTCGTCTCCCAGGCATAGTCGTCGCGGCCGGGCGCCTTGTAGTCGTGGCCGACGAAGATCCGCGTCTCGTCCGGCAGTCTCAGGATTTTCTGGATCGAGGCGTAGAGCATCTCGGCCGAGCCGCCGGGGAAGTCGCAGCGCGCCGTGCCGTAATCGGGCATGAACAGCGTGTCGCCCACGAAGGCCGCATCCCCGATCACATAGGTGAGGCAGGCCGGCGTATGGCCCGGCGTGTGCAGCACGCGGCCCTCCAGCGCGCCGATCCCGAACCTGTCGCCCTCGCGAAAGAGCTTGTCGAACTGGCTGCCGTCGCGCTGGAACTCCGTGCCTTCGTTGAAGACCTTGCCGAACGTGTCCTGCACAACCGTGATCTTCTCGCCGATCCCGATCTTGCCGCCGAGCCTTTGCTGGAGATAGGGCGCGGCCGAGAGGTGGTCGGCATGGACGTGGGTTTCGAGGATCCATTCGACGCGCAGGCCAGCCTCGCGGACATGGTCGATGACCCGATCGGCCGAGCGCGTATCGGTGCGGCCGGAGGCGTAGTCGAAATCCAGAACCGAATCGACGACCGCGCAGGTGTCGCTGCCGGGATCCTTCACGAGATAGGTCACCGTGTTGGTCGCCTCGTCGAAAAAGCCGGTCACCTCGGGTTTCACAAGCGTCATGGCTGCCTCCGCTCTGTCCTCGACAGAATATGGGAAGCCGACAACACATATCAAGTCATGAATGTGTTTTCCGCTGCCGGTCCCGGTTCAGGACAGCGCGGGGACACGAGCGACAGGCTCGCTGCCGGGCAGGGCCTACGCGGCCTTCCACTTGATCGAGCAGCCCATCGACGGGACCTGGCCCTGCGGCCCCTGGCCGATCTCGGCGACCTGCTTCATCGCCTCGTAGAGCTCGCGCTTCACCTCCGGCCCAGCGGCCTGGCGGCCCGACGCGTCGAGCCGGCCGCGATACTGCAACCCGAGAGAAGCATTGAAGCCGAAGAAATCCGGCGTGCAGACTGCCCCGTAAGCCTTTGCGACTTCTTGATTTTCGTCGTAGAGATAGGGGAAGGTGAAGCCGTGGCGCAGTGCCTCGGTCTTCATGTTCTCGAAACTGTCCTGGGGATAGGCTGTCGCGTCGTTGGCCGAGATGGCGGCAACGCCGATGCCGAGTTCCTGCAGGGCCGCCGCGTCGCGGACGATACGGTCGATCACCGACTGCACATACGGGCAGTGGTTACAGATGAACATGATCAGCGTGCCCTTGGGGCCCGCGATCTCGGCCAGCGACCAGTCGCGGCCATCGGTGCCGGGCAGGGTGAAGTCGTCGGCCTTCCAGCCGAAATCGCAGACGGGGGGAGAGACGGCCATGAGTTCCTCCTCAGGCTGATGCGGCCTCGGCCGCGGCGCGGATCGCCGCGATATTCTTGCCGTAGACGTCCGGTTGCGCAACCGAGCCGCCCGAAAAGACGCCCGAGCCCGCGACCAGCACATCCGCGCCCGCCGCCGCCACCAGCGGCGCGGTTTCGGGGGTGATGCCGCCGTCGATCTCGATGTGGATCGGGCGGTCACCGATCATCGCACGCAAGGAACGCACCTTATCTATCTGGGAATGAATGAATTTCTGCCCGCCGAAGCCGGGATTGACGGTCATCACGCAGACCAGGTCGATGAGGTCCATCACCGGCGCCAAAGCCTCGGCCGGGGTGCCGGGATTGATCGCGAGACCGGACTTTTTTCCCGTGGCGCGAATGGCTTGCAAGGTGCGGTGAATGTGCGGACCGGCCTCGGCATGGGCGGTGATGATATCGGCGCCGGCTTCGGCGAAGGCCTCGATATAGGGATCGACCGGCGCGATCATCAGATGCACGTCCATCACGGTGCGGATATGCGGGCGGATCGCCTTGCACATCGCCGGACCAAAGGTCAGGTTCGGCACGAAATGGCCGTCCATCACGTCGACATGGACCCAGTCGCAGCCCTGATCCTCGATGGCGCGGATCTCCTGGCCGAAATTGGCGAAATCGGCGGCGAGGATCGAGGGGGCGATCTTGATCTTGCGGTCGAAGCTCATGGTCCTGTCCGGCTGCTGTCT
>JBFKMA010000199.1:0-5006 GCA_041630175.1 Albidovulum sp. | reverse complement strand
GGCACCTGCACCTTTTACGGCACCGCCAACACCAACCAGATGCTGATGGAGTTCATGGGCCTCCACCTGCCCGGCGCGAGCTTCGTCAACCCGAACACGCCCCTGCGCGAGGCGCTGACCATCGCGGCGGTGAACCGCGCGAGCGAGATCACCGCGCTCGGCAACGACTACCGGCCAGCGGGCGAAATCCTCGACGAACGCGCCTTCGTCAACGGCATCGTCGGACTGATGGCGACCGGCGGCTCGACCAACCTCGTGATGCACCTGCCGGCGATGGCGCGGGCGGCGGGGATCGAGCTGGAGCTCGAGGATTTCGACGCGATCTCGGGGATCGTGCCGCTGATGGCCAAGGTCTATCCGAACGGCCTTGCCGACGTGAACCATTTCCATGCCGCGGGCGGGCTCGGCTACATGATCGGCGAACTGCTCGACGCGGGGCTTCTGCACGAGGACGTGCGCACCGTCGCGGGCGACGGGCTCAGGCGCTACACCGAGGAGCCGGTGCTGAAGGACGGCGCGCTCGGCTACCGGGCCGGGCCGACGGACACCGCGAACGACAAGATCCTGCGCCCGGCGCGCGACCCGTTCCAGCCGACCGGCGGGCTGAAGGAGCTTACCGGCAATCTCGGCCGCGCGGTGATCAAAGCCTCCGCCGTCGCGCCCGAGCACCAGGTCGTCGAGGCGCCGGCGCGGATCTTCGCCGACCAGAACGAGGTCAAGCAGGCGTTCCAGCGCGGCGAGTTCACCTCCGACACCGTGGTCGTCGTGCGCTTCCAGGGGCCGCAGGCCAACGGCATGCCGGAACTGCATTCGCTGACGCCGGTTCTGTCGGTGCTGCTCGGCCGCGGGCTGAAGGTGGCGCTCGTCACCGATGGGCGCATGTCGGGGGCGAGCGGCAAGGTCCCCGCCGCGATCCATGTCAGCCCCGAAGCCGCCGTGGGCGGCGCGCTCGCGCGGCTCAGGGACGGCGACATCCTGCGGCTCGACGCGACGGCGGGCACGCTCGAGGCGAAGGGCGTCGATCTTGCCGGCCGTGAGCCAATGACGCCGGATCTGTCTGCCAACCGCCACGGCACTGGGCGCGAGTTGTTCGAGACCTTCCGTCGCACGGTCGGCGCCGCCACGGCGGGGGCTTCGGCCGTTCTCTGAACTGCATTCCCTGTTTTCTGAAACACCACTGCCGGGGGCGTTCCTTGCCCCGCATGACCGAGTGAAAGGACAACGCGATGACGCCTGCCGAACAAAGCCGCCACGCGGCCGAGATCTGTGCCCTTGCCCCGGTCGTGCCGGTTCTCGTCGTCGCCGACACGAAGGACGCGGCCCCCCTCGCCCGCGCGCTCGTCGCGGGCGGGTTGCCGGCGCTCGAAGTCACGTTGCGCACACCCGCCGCACTCGACGCGATCCGGGCGATGGCCGAGGTGCCGGGGGGCGTGGTCGGCGCCGGGACGCTCCTCACCCCCGCCGACGTGAAGGCGGCGAAGGCGGCAGGCGCCAAGTTCGGCGTGTCGCCGGGGGCCACCGAGACGCTCCTGAAAGCCTGCGAGGACGAGGAACTGCCGCTCCTGCCCGGCGCCGCGACGGCGACCGAGGTGATGGCGCTCCTGGAAAAGGGCTATACGGTGCAGAAGTTCTTCCCCGCCGAGATTGCCGGCGGCGCCAAGGCGCTTGCCGCGATCGGCGCGCCGATTCCGCAGGTGCGGTTCTGCCCAACCGGCGGCATCGGCCCGAAGAACGCGCCCGACTACCTGTCGCTTGCCAACGTGCTCTGCGTCGGCGGCAGCTGGGTGGCGCCGAAAAACCTTGTTGCCGCCGGCGACTGGGCGGGCATCGAGGCCCTCGCCCGCGATGCGGCGGGCCTGCAACGATAGCGCTTCAGCCGCGGCTCCGCGCCGCGAGAAGCGCGCGGCGCAGCGTTCCGGGCGAACCGGCAACATCGCCGATGAGAAGCCAGGCGACACCGAAAAGCACCGCGAACGCGACGAGCAAGGGCCATCCGCCGGGCGCGCCGGCGCCGGGAGCCGCCACGAGCCAGAGCGCCAGTTCCGCGACCACCGCCGCCACGACCGCGAAGATCAGGGCATAGCGGCCCCGGTTGCGGCGCAGATCGAGAAGCCGCACCACCGCCCCGGTCCGGCCCCCTTGCGGGGAGCCCAGCGTCACCGCCAGGGCGCGGCCAACGGCGACCAGGAAGGCCAGGAATCCCGAACCGAGGACGATCGCCGGCGCGAAGTCGGGCGCGCGCTCCACCGCAAGCAACCCCAGCGCCACCGTCAAGCCGGCGCCCGGAAGGAACACGGCAAGGAACGGTCGGATCGGACTAGACCTGCGCACGGGTTCGGACATCGGCAGCCTCCGTCGGGACTCTCCTTGTTTTCCGACAGTTGGGCGGCGTCATGGCCCCGATGTGGTTGCGGCGCGGCCGGCACCGAGGTCCACCGCCCCGATCAGGTGCGTCCCGACTGCGGCAGCCGCGCGTTCCGGCCGCCGCGGCGCGTGGGCGCCTTCGGCGCGGTCAGCCCCTCGGTCAGCACCGCCGTCATCGGATGGTCGGGCCAGTCTGGACTGTAATGCGCCAGCAGCACGCGCATCGCCTCCAGCGTATCGGTTCCCGGGGCGATGCTCAGCGCCCAGTCGAGGAAGATCGAGCGGCATTCCGGCGCCGTGATCCCCTCGATCGCGTAGCTTTCGCGGACCAGTCGCTTGGGGTCCGCCAGTGACATCTCCATGACCTTCCTACCCATCCACCCGTCCTGCCCAACGCTAAGCCCGCTCAGCGCTCCGTCACCGCCAGGCAATGCGCGATGATGCCGGTGGCGCGGGCGACATGGCCCTCCAACTGCGACGCCATCTCGCCAAGTTCCGACGCCCCGGTCTCACGCATCAGGAACACACGCCCGCCCTCGCCGATCGCATCCATGTCGAGCGGCTTTTCGGTCAGAAGCCGGCCGCCGGCCTGAAGGCGCCAGAGGAAGCGGTAGGCCTCCTGCAGCGCCGCCTCCTCCTCGTTCGTCAGATGGCCGGCGCGGAGCCCGGCGCGAAGCTGCGCCTCGACCCGCCGCGCGGGGGCGGCGGTGCGCAAGGCGCAGGATTGCGCCACAAGCTCGATGTCCTGCAACCGGCCGGGGCCGATCTTGGCCTCCCAGTCGCCGTCGGGCGCCTTGGCGGCGAAGATGCGCTGGCGCATCTCGCCCACATCCGGCAGCACCCGCGCGGCACCGCCCTTCGCCGCCAGCACCGTCATCCGCACCTCCTCGACCTCCGCCGCGAGCCCGGCATCGCCCGCCACCGGCCGCGCCCGCGTCAGCGCCAGATGCTCCCAGGTCCAGGCCTCCTCCATCTGGTAGCTGCGGAAGGACTGGATCGAAGTCGCGACCGGCCCCTGGCGACCGGAGGGGCGCAGCCGCATGTCGACCTCGTAGAGCCGGCCATCGGCCATCGGCGCCGAGAGCGCGGTGACGAGCGCCTGCGTGAGCCGCGCATAGTAGGCCCGCGCCGCCAAGGGGCGCGGCCCGTCCGAAGCCTCCACGCCATCCGCGTCGTAGATCACGATCAGGTCGAGATCGGAATGCGCGTTCAGCCGCTCCGCCCCGAGCGAGCCCATGCCCACCACGACCGCGCCCCGCCCCGGCGGCTGGCCATGCTTGCGCGCGAATTCCTCGACCGAGACCGGCCAGAGCGCCGCCAGCACCGCGCCGGCGAGATCGGCATATTCGCGCCCCGCCTGCGCCGCGTCGATCAGCCCGCGCAGGTGGTGGACGCCGATGCGGAAATGCCATTCCCGCGCCCAGACCCGCGCCGCGGTCAGCCGCGCCTCGTAGTCGCCACGCTCCTCCAGCCGCTTCGACAGGGCCGCCGTCAGCGCCGCCACCCCCGGCCACGGCGCGAAGAAATCGCCGCCAAGCACCGCGTCGAGCACCGCCGCGTTGCGCGACAGATAGCCCGCGAGGCCCGGCGCCGTTGCGCAAATGTCGACGATCAGGTCGATGAGCTGGGGATTGGCCTCGAAAAGCGAAAAGAGCTGCACCCCGGCCGGCAATCCGGCGAGGAAGCCGTCGAACTGGCGCAGGGCCTCGGACGGGTTGGCGGCGCGGTCGAGGCGCGACAGGATCTCGGGCTGCACCCGCTTGAAGATCGCGATCGCGCGCTCCGAACGCAGCGCCGGATAGGAGCGCCAGCCATCGACGATCTCCTGCATCTCGTCGCTCATCTTCGGCCCGCTGCGCACCTCGCCGGGGGCGAAGAAGCCCTCGGTGAGGTCCGCCACCCGTTCGAGCCGGGCGCGAAGCTCCGCGCGGAACCGTTCCGTGTCGCCCTCGCCGCACATCCGCGCGATGCGGTCGAAGCCCTCGGGCGTCGTCGGCAGGTCGTGGGTCTGGGCGTCGCCGACCATCTGCACCCGGTGCTCGATCTCGCGGTGGGCGCGGTACTGCTCGGTCAGTTCGGCCGCGTCGGCCTCGGGCACCCAGCCCTTCGCGGCGAGCGCGGCGAGCCCGCCCACCGTGTCGCGGGCGCGCAAGGACGGGTCGCGGCCGCCGGCGATGAGCTGCCGGGTCTGGGTGAAGAACTCGATCTCGCGGATGCCGCCCGCGCCGAGTTTCATGTTGTGGCCCTCGAGCACGATCGGGCCATGGAGGCCCTTGTGCTCGCGGATCCTGAGCCGCATGTCGTGGGCGTCCTGGATCGCCGCGAAGTCGAGATGCCGGCGCCAGACGAAGGGGGTAAGGGTTTCAAGGAACCGCTCGCCCGCGGCAAGGTCGCCGCCGCAGGGCCGCGCCTTGATATAGGCGGCGCGTTCCCAGGTGCGGCCCTGCGCCTCGTAATACTGTTCGGCCGCCGCCATCGAGATGCAGACCGGCGTCACCGCCGCGTCGGGTCGCAGCCTGAGATCGGTGCGGAAGACGTAGCCGTCGGCGGTGAGGTCCGACAGGAGCGCGGTCATCTTGCGCACCGCGCGGATGAAGGCGGCGCGCGCCTCCTGCACGTCGCCCGGGTCGTAGCGGGTCTCG
>JBFKMA010000198.1:0-5043 GCA_041630175.1 Albidovulum sp. | reverse complement strand
CTGCCGCAAACTCGAGGATGTCTTCGCCCGGCTGCGCGCCAGGATCGCCGAGACGCCGAAGGGCGACTGGGTGATGGGCGCATCGCTCGACGAGACCGCGCTGGCCGAGCGGCGAATGCCGACGCGCGACGAACTCGACGCGCTCTCGGCCGAACACCCGATCTGGGTCATCCACAGTTCCGGCCATTGCGGCGTGGCGAACTCCTTGGCGCTGGCCCGGCAGGGGATCACCGAGGCGACGCCGGATCCGCTCGGCGGGCGTTACCTGCGCGATGCGGACGGCAGGCTCGACGGACGCATTGAGGGCCTCGCGGCGATGGGCGAGATGGCTGACACGCATTTCCTGATCGACCGCGGAAATTTCCGCCCGAGCTTCGATGCCGCGCGCGCCGAATACCTCGCCCACGGCGTCACGCTGGCCCAGAACGCATGGACCGCGATGCCCTTGCTGGAGCTTTTCGCCGACGTCGCCGCGAATGGCGATCCAGGCATCGACCTCGTGCTCCTGCCGGTGGCCGGGATCGAGCCGGGCTTCTCGACCGAGGGCCTCGGCGCGCGCTGGCCCGACCAGCCCCACGTCACGCTCGGCCCGCGCAAGCTCCTGACCGACGGCTCGTTCCTGATGCGCACGGCCTGGCTGACCGAGCCCTATCACACCGGCGCGCCCGGCAAGGAGCCGGATTGCGGCCTGCCCTATATCGAGCGCGAGACGCTTTTCGCCGAGGTGCGGAAGCTCCACTACATGGGCTTCCAGATCCACACCCATTGCAACGGCGACGCGGCCTCCGACATGTTCCTCGACGCGGTCGAGGCGGCGCTGGCGGCAAATCCGCGCTCCGATCACCGCCACACCATCATCCACGGCCAGGTGATGCGGCGCGACCAGCTCGACCGCTGCGCGGCGCTCGGCGTGACGATCAGCTTCTTTCCCGCCCATGTCTATTTCTGGGGCGACAACCATTACGCGGAATTCCTCGGCCCGGAGCGGTCGCAGAACATCTCGCCCACCGGCTGGGCCGAAGCGGCCGGTCTGCGCTACACGATCCACAACGATGCCGCGGTGACGCCGACGCGGCCGCTTCACCTCATGCACATCACGGTCAATCGCCGCACCCATGGCGGACGGATATTGGGCGAGCATCAGCGGGTCAGCGCCCTCAGCGCGCTCCGCGCCCATACGATCTGGGCGGCCTGGCAGGTGTTCCAGGACCACGAGCGCGGCTCGATCGAGCTCGGCAAGCTCGCCGATCTCGTGGTTCTCGACGCCAACCCGCTTGACCGCCCGCAGGCGATCGACGCGATCATGGTAAAAGAGACCTGGCGGCGCGGCCGGCGGGTTTACCAGGCAGACGACGTCCAGATTGGAGAACCGGCGTGAGCTACGCGATCTATATCGGCCGGAACCACAGCCGCACCGGCCATGCCTGGCTCGGCGGCTACGGCGACGAACCTTCCTCGCACTGGCTGGAGATCGTGCCGGCGGCTGCGCACCCGGCCGGCGCGACGATCGAGGTCGGGGTTGGGCCCGAAGCCGACATGCCCGGTCGGCGCACACGCATCCCGCAGGCGCGGCGCACGCTTCGCCACATGCGGGTGAGCTATTCCTACTATCTCGGCGTGCCCGCGCCGATCACCAATGGCGGGCTGAACGAGAAGGGCGTCGCGGTGCGCGATGTCTGGTCGAGTTCGCGCGCCGAGCTGATCGCGATGACGCCGAAGGACCAGAGCGGGCCGAATTACAGCGACCTCGCGCGGATCGTGCTGGAACGCGCCGGCACCGCGCGCGAAGCGGTGGAAACTTGCGCGGCGCTGATCGCCGAGCATGGCGAAAGCAGCTATGGCGGCAACTCGCACCTCTTCGCCGACGCGAACGAGGCCTGGGTGATGATCCAGTTCGCGGGCGGCAAGGGGCTCTGGGTCGCCGAACGGCTGGGACCGGACACGATCCGTGCCTCGCGCCCCGGCTACGTGCTCGAGGTGCCGGTCGACCGGCCCGGCCATCCCGATTTCCTCTGGTCCGACAATTTCGTCTGCTTCGCGCGCGATATGGGCTGGTATGCCGGCGGCCGGTTCGACGCCAACGCCGTCTATGGCGACGGCAAGGGCCGCTGGGAGGGAGTGCGCTGGATCGAGGCCGAGATGGCGACGCGCGCCGCGCGGCCCGAGAGGATCGGGCTCGAAGACGTGATCTGGGCGGTCAGGACCGAGCGGCTGACCGGCGACACCGCCGGCTATGGCCAGGTCGTGCCGCTTGCCGGTCGCGCCGATCCGGGCCTGCATATGATGTGGCACGCGGCCACCGCGGCGATCGCGGCGCCTTTCGCGCCGGTCTTTCTCGGACAGGACGGCGTGCCGCCGGAATTCGGCCCGCACCGCCACCTCACGGTCGGGGAATCGCACCGCTTCATGGATACGCGCAAGGCGGTCAGCGGTGGCGTCGACACGGTCTCTCTGGTGCCGCAGGCCGCCGAGGCGACGCGCTCGGCCGTGCATGAATCGAAACGGCTGATGTATCTGCTGCAACTCCTCGGCGACGATGCGCTGCGGCGCGCCACGACGGCCTTCGCGGCGCGCGAGGCCGTCGCCGCGGGCCGCGCCGCCCGGCTCGAGCGTGTCGCCGCAGCGGCCGTCGCAGCCGGACTGCGCGACGAGGCGTTCGAGATGCTCGGCGATTTCAGCAAGACCGAGATGCTTGCGGGCCTCGACATGGTGGCCGCGCTCGCCGGTGGCCTGTCCGTGGAACTGGCCGCGCGCGGCCCGCAGCCCGCGGGGCGGGATCCGGTCGGGTTTCAGCAGATCTGGTGATCCTCGGCCCCGCACCGGATCACGGCGCCGCATTCGGCGGGGCGCGGCCCCTCAGAAACCCAGCTTTGCCAAGGCCTTTTCCACCGTGTCCCGGTGCGGGCCCTCCGCGAAGGGAAACGCGCCGAAGAACAGCGCCGCGGACATGTCGGGTCTCCGCTGCCGGACATTCTCCGCCCAGTATCGGGCGCCGTCCTCGTTCCCGTCGAGATGGTTCGCGATTGCCGCGACCGCGGCGAGGAGGTGGTGCGACCCCGGCGCACGGGCCCCGCGGACTGCCCATTTAGAGGCTTCCGCGTAATTGCCTTCTCCGAGATATGACTGCGCGTGGGATCCGAGCATGGCGTAACGCAGCGGGTCGAGCGGGCTGAGCGCCATCGCCCGTGTCGTGTTGACCCGCGCATCGGCGCCGTTCCAAGCGAACACGTCCATCAGGCCGCGCACATAGCGTGCCTGCGCGAAGTTCGGCGAGATTTCGAGGCTCCGGTCCAGCCATTCCGCGCCACCCGCGAGATCGCCCGCAAGCCAGCACACCCGGCCCATGTTGTAGTTCGCGAACGGGTCGAGAAGGTCGAGCTCGAGGCTCCTTTCCGATGCCGCGCGCGCGGCGTCGACCTCGGCGTCGCGCGCCGGGCCGTAATGCATGAAGGCATTCTGGAAATGCGTGAAGGACAGCGCCGCATGGGCGCGCGCGAAGCCCGGCTCCTTGGCTATCGCGCGTCGAAAGAACTCCGCGGCGGCATCATTGTCCCTCCGGTTGAAGCGGTACATGTGCTGAAGGCCGACATGGTAGGCCGCCCAGGCGTCGAGGTTGCTCGCGCCGACGAACCGGACCGCCAGCGCCTCGTTCAGCGGCACCTGGACCTCGAGCGAGGCGATCACGCTTCCGGCGATCTCCGCCCGGATCTCCTGGGCGCGGTCGAGGCTTCCGGTGTATCTTTCACCCCAGATCACCGTGCCGCTGGCGGTTTCGGTCAGCTCGACCGTGACGGCGAGCCCCTGGCCGATCAGTTCGACGACGCCCGACAGGCAGTAGCGCACCCCGAGAACCTGCCGCAGCACCACGGGATCGATCGAGGCGCCGCGGAACCGGAACGACGAGCCGCGCGCGATCACGTCGATCCAGCGCAAGCGTGAAAGCGGCGAGATCAGCTCGGCCGGAATCGCATCGGCGAGCGCGCGCGCCGCGTCCGACGGGGCGAAGCGCTGGAACGGCAGGACCGCGATCGACGGCTTGCCGCCGGATGCCGCCAGCCGGAATCGTTCCTCGGGCGGCGGGGCTGCCGCGGGATCCGCAGGCGCGGCGATGCGCACCTCGCAGGCGCAGCGGAAGCCGCGCCCGTGCACCGTCCTGATGACCGATTGCCGGGTCCCGTCGTCGCCCACGGCCTTGCGGGCATCCTTGACGGCCGTAGAGATCGCGCTGTCCGAGATCGCCCTGCCGTCCCAGACGACATCGACGATCTCGTCCTTGCTGACGAGACGGTCGTGATTGCGCATCAGAAGCGACAGAAGCGCGAAGACGCGGCCCTCGACCGGAACCGGCCGCCCATCGCGGAAGAGCTCGCCGCGATCGTCGTCGAGTTCGAACGCTCCGAATCTCAGGATCATCGCCAAAGGCTAAACCGGTCGCCGTGCGCTTTCCATGATTTCCACAGACCTTCCTCAGGTCCCCGACAAGCCCGGGCCGCCCGATCCGTGCTTGTTTGCGGCTGCGGTTCCCGACCGGACCGCCCCGGACCAGAAAGGACAAGGCTCATGGAACATTCGGAAAAGATCAACCTCGACGCCATTCTCGCGGACCTCGCGCCGAAATTCGCCGAGACCGCCGACTGGCTCGACGCCACCGACGGCTTCGTCGGCGACAACTATGCGCGCCTGCGGGAGCGCAAGGTATTCTCGGCGCTCGTCCCCGTCGAATATGGCGGCGGCGGCGCCACCCATGCCGAGATGTGCGAGTTCGTGCGGCAGATCGCCCATGCCTGCCCGGCGACGGCGCTGTCGCTGGCCATGCATCAGCACCTCGTATCGGCCGCGATCGCCAATGACCGCGCCGGACGCCCCGGCAAGCCGCTTCTCGAGAAGGTCGCGAAGGGTGAACTGATCCTCGTCAGCACCGGCGCGAACGACTGGCTGGAATCGAACGGCTCGGCCACCAGGGTCGATGGCGGGTTCATCGTGAATGCGGTCAAGCCCTTCGCCAGCGGCGGGCCGGCCGGCGACATGGTCGTGACCTCGGCG
>JBFKMA010000197.1:0-5052 GCA_041630175.1 Albidovulum sp. | reverse complement strand
CATCACCGCGGCATAGGCCGGCGCCTGCGTCAGGAAATGCGCGCGCAAACCCGCGCCGATGTGTTCGGCATTGCCGTAGGTCGCATAGGCCGAGACCGAGAACAGCGGATCGTCGATGTCGTAGGCGACTGGCAGGTGCAGGCGCCGGGCCTCGTAGAGGTAGTTCTCGGTCTTCGGGCCGCTCGCGAGGCGGTAGAGCAGCAGATGCGTCGCGCGCTGCATGATGTCGGCGGCGCGCGGGAAGTCCTCGTGATGCGCGAACTCCACCTCGACATCGCGCGTGGCCCAAAGCTCCTGCAACTGCTCGACGCGGTATTTCCGGCATTGCGGCAGGTTCAGGTCGCCGATGATGGCGATCCGCCGGCGGCGCGACAGGAGCGCCGGCGCGGCGGAAAGATGAAACGCACCTTCCCGCGCGGCCCCGTCCCAGAACGGGTGAAAATCCTGCGATGCGCGCGCGGCGGCCGCAAACTCGCTCCGCGCCCGACTGCGCAGAATGAGGCCGGTGTAGAGACGCGCCCGCTTCCAGGCTTCGCGGAACCCGTCACGCTTCATGACCGCGGCGAATTTCACGGCATGGGCGGGACGAAGCAGGTTACGGACGACGTTCATCGAGACGGCAATTTACAAGGAGTCCATGGGGTTGCGCCCGGTATGGTTGCTATATCGGCGCGCTGCGGGAAGTGCAATCTGAGGTTGTGGTGTTCGCCGCCCCGGCCCATGCCAATTCGTTCAGAGTCTGCCCAACAGCGCCGCGATCGCGAGCGACACGTCGCCGGTCCGGCTTTGCCGGAAGATGCCGGATCGGCGCAGCCGGGAAACGGCCGGCAGGCCGCGCACCCTGGTGATTTCGGCGAAATCGGCGAGCACGGCTCGGTTCTGCGGCGTCAGGAGCTCCGAGACGCCTGTCAATGCAGCGATGTTGCGGGCGTTCCAGGCGCGATAGTGGCCGCGCAGCATGGCGCGGAACCGCTGCAGCCGGGCCGCAAGGCTCATGTTCGAGCCGATCTGGTTGCCGCCGTGCTGGCGGTAGAGCAGCGTCGGTTCGCTGTCATAGATCACGGTGCCGCCGGCGCCGCTGATCAGCTGATAGAGCCACCAGTCATGGCAGACCGCCTCAGCCCGGATCCCCGCCCGCAGCACGATGTCGCGCGCGGCGCGGTTCAGCACCATTGTATTGCCGCCCGCGACGTTCTGGACCAGCGCGTTGCGGAAGTCCGGCTTCTGGCGGAAATGCGGCGACCGGCCGATCTCCCTCAGGCAGGGGGCCGCGATGATCGTGCGCGCCCCGTAGAGCACCGGACCCGGCGGCGCCGCGGCGATGGCATCCAGCGCCCGCGACAGCTTGCCCGGCAGCCAGAGGTCGTCCTGATCGGCGACCGAGTAGCAGTCGGCCTCGATCGTCGGATCGCAGAGCAGGGACAGGAAATTCCGCGTGCTTCCGGCGCGGGGACCGCTGCGGATCTCGATCCGCCGCTCGGGATGGGCGCGGCGGAACGCCTCGAGCATCGGCAAGGTCGCGTCGGTCGAGCCATCGTCGCTGATCCACAGCGACCAGTCGCGGTGATCCTGTTCGCGGATCGAACGGAGCTGATCGGCGAGGAAGCGATCGCCGTTGAAGCTGGCGAGCAGGATCGCGACATGGCGGCCGGAGGCGGTCGCCACTTCGGCGGCCTGGGCATCGGAGATGGTCATCGGGATTCGCGCAAAAGTAGAAGTTGCGCCAGCTAAAAACCGTATTGGTTAACAAATCGTTGAGGCTGAAATGTGCGACGCGGCGATCTGTCGCCGGCGTCACGCCTGGCTCAGGGAACCTTCGTTCCGGCGCAGCAGGAACGCGCCGATCAGGAACAGCGCCATGGCAGAGCCGAAGACATAGCTCAGCGACACGAAACCATCGCTCGCGACCCCGTAGATCCCGAGGCGCGTCTCGGCGATCACATGGGCGACCGGGTTGAACCACAGGATGTCGCGCAGTCCGGCCGATACCGAATCGAAGCTGAACAGCACGCCCGACACCACGAAGAGCGGCCGGTTCAGCATCGACCAGACGTTCTGCCAAGTCGGGAAGAATCCGATGAGCACGCAGTTCAGCGTCCCGACGCCGAGGCCGAACGTGCCGGCCATGAGGATCGCCAGCGCGAGCGCCGCGGCATCCAGGTTCGTGGCCGCGCCGTCGTGGAGGATGATCGCGGGAAACAGGATGAAGCCGATGACGCAGTAGGTCAGCGCATCGAGCATCCCGCGCGCGACGACGGTGTCGAGCGCCGAGACGACCGGATAGGTCAGGAGACCGCGATTGGCCCGGATCGCGAGCATCGTGCTGTTCGCGACCGTGCTGTACATCATGAACGGCACGATGCCCGTCGCGTAGAAGAGCATGAAGCTCGTGCCGATCGGCGGGGTATGCGAGACGAAGCTGAACGCCACGGCGAGAAGCAGGATGCCCCCCGCCGGCTCGGCGATCGCCCAGAGGTAGCCGCCGAGCGAACGGCCGAAGCGGGCGCAGGTCTCGCGGATCATGAGGGCGATCAGGATGCGGATGCGGCGGGCGAGTAGAAGCCGCATGGAGACCTGCTTCGACATGAGGAAAACCAACTCCGCTCGGCACACCGTTGACCTTTGCGTAGATCAACCGCTAGTTTTGTCGCTACGAAGGCGCGACCTGCGAAACATCACACGGAAATCATTAATAAATGCAAGCGTCAAATAGTGTAACGCAGGCCGCGCCAAAGCCAGTAATACCTTCAGTCGTTCAATCAAAAGGAGAGGCCGGGCACAGGCCGGCATTGCCGGTGCCCGATTCCGAACCGCGACGCGCGGGCGTCAGCCTCGGGAAGCCGCGCCACGTTGCGGCGCTGGCCGGCTTCATCGGGCTCGTGGTGATCCCGGTCGTCGTCTCTGCCGTCTATCTCTTCGCCGTCGCGGCCGACCAGTATCATTCCGACGTCGCCTTCTCGACCCGGTCCGAGGAACAGGCATCAGCCGCTGCCGGGCTTCTCGGCGCGCTCACGCAGATCAGCACCGGCACCGCCTCGGATGCCGATATTCTCTACGAGTTCATCGCGAGCCAGCGCATGATCGAGGCGGTTGATGTCAGGGTCGGCCTGCGCGCGATCTACCGCAAGCCCAAGGGCGATCCGGTCTTCACCCTGCCCGCGGAGGCCCCGATCGAGGATCTCATCCGCTACTGGAAGCGGATGGTGCATGTGAGTTTCGACCAGCATTCCGGCATCCTCCGGGTGCGGGCCGAGGCTTTCGCGCCCGAGGATGCCCGCGCCGTCGCCGCGGCGATCCTCGCGGAAAGCGGACGGCTGGTGAACGACCTGTCCGAACAGGCCCGCCAGGACGCGATCCGCTATGCCGCGCTCGACCTTGCCGAGGCCGAGGAGAACCTGCGGGCAGAGCGCAAGAAGCTCTCCGACTTCCGCGGCGAATACCGGATCGTGGATCCCGAGGCCGACGTGGCCGGGCAGATGGGGCTGCTGGGGGCACTCCAGACCGAGCTCGCCCAGGCGCTGGTGGAGCGTGACACGCTTCTGTCCTATGCCGACAAGGACGACCAGCGCGTCGTGCAGGCCGGGCGCCGCATAGACGCGATCACCGCGCGGATCGGCGCGGAGCGCACCAATCTCGGCATCGGCGGCATCGACGTGGCGATCACCGATGTCCTCGGCCGCTACGAGGAGCTGCGCACCGACCTGGAATTCGCCTCGGCCGCCTATACGCAGGCGCTGAGCAACCTCGCGCTGGCGCGGGCAGAGGCGCGCCGGCAGGCCCGGTATCTCGCGGTGCATATCGCGCCGACCCTCGCCGAGGAGGCGCTCTATCCCCGGCGCGGGCTCTCGGTGCTGCTCATCGCGGGGTTCCTGTTCATGGCCTGGGGGGTGGCGATGATCTTCTACTACAACGTGCGGGATTCGCGCTGAGCCCGGGCCGGGAGAGGGGGCGCCGATGATCGAGTTCCGCAACGTCTCGAAGCACTACGCCACGCGCGGCGGCCGCAAGGTGCTTCTCGACGGGCTGAACCTGACGCTGCCGGCGGGCGCCAAGGTGGCGCTGCTGGGGCGCAATGGGGCGGGCAAGTCGACGCTGATCGGCATGATAGCGGGCACCGTCAAGCTCGATCGCGGCGCGATCCTGTGCGGCGGTTCCGTGTCCTGGCCGCTGGGCTTCGCCGGAAGTTTCGCGATGGACCTGACCGGCGTGCAGAACGCCCGCTTCGTCGCGCGGATCTACGGCGCGGATTCCGATGCGCTGGTGGATTACGTGGCGGAGTTCGCCGAGCTTGGCGATTTCATGCGGATGCCGGTACGGTCCTATTCGGCCGGCATGCGGGCGCGTCTGGCCTTCGGTCTGTCGATGGCGCTCGACTTCGACTGGTATCTCGTGGACGAGATCACCGCGGTGGGCGACGCCAAGTTCCGCAAGAAATCGCTTGCCGTCTTTTCCGACCGGCTGAAGGAGTCCGGCCTGATCATGGTCTCGCACGCCTACCCGACCTTGCGCGAATACTGCACGTCGGGCCTCGTCCTCGAAGCCGGGAGGGCGGTCTATTTCGACGATGTCGAGGCCGCCATCGCCGCGCACGAGGCGAATATGGCCTGAGGCAAGCGGCCGCCCCGGTCAGACCGGGCGCGAGCGGATCAGCCCGACGATGTCATAGGTCTGCGCGAGGATCGGCGCGGCGATGGCGTCGGCGCGTTCCGCCCCGTCGCCGAGGATGCGGTCGATCTCGGCCGGATCGGCCATGAGCCGCTTCATCTCATCGGCGATCGGCGCGAGCTTGGCCACCGCGACCTCGGCGAGTGCGGGCTTGAACGCGCCGAAGCCCTGGCCGGCGAAATCCGCCACCACCTCTTCCGGCGTGCGGTCGGCCAGCGCGGCGTAGATGTTCACGAGGTTGCGCGCCTCGGGCCGGTCCTTCAGCCCCTCGATGGTCTCGGGCAGCGGATCGGGATCGGTTCGGGCCTTGCGGAGTTTCTGGGCGATCGTGTCGGCGTCGTCGGTCAGGTTGATCCGGCTCGCGTCCGAGGGGTCCGACTTCGACAT
>JBFKMA010000196.1:0-5076 GCA_041630175.1 Albidovulum sp. | reverse complement strand
GTCGTCTCGAGACCGTCGGCCCGGACCGAAAGGACCGCGCCATCCGCGATGTCCGGCCGGACATGGGCGAGCGCGAGCGACCTGCCCATCCGGTGCGACCAGCAGGGGCTGTTGATGGCGCCGACCTCCTGGCCGTCCAGTAGCAGGGAGCCGGCGGCCGCGTCGTCGTGATCGACGATCAGCCCGACATTGCGGAGCCTTTGCTGCCCTTCGGCCGCCATTAGCGCCGCCTTGCCGCGGAAGTCGCCCTTCCTGCGGCTGACGGTGAAGCCCAGCCCGACCTCCCAGGGCGTGCGCGCGTCGGTCATGTCGTAGCCGTAGAACAGAAGCCCGGCCTCGATCCGCACCTTGTCGAGCGCGGTAAAGGAGCAGGGCATGACCCCGGCCGCCGCGAGCTGGTCCCAGATGTCGCCGACGACCGCGGCATCGGCGAAGATCTCGTAGCCGCGCTCGCCCGAATAGCCGGTGCGCGAGATCCGGCAGGGATGGCCGAAGAGCTGCGCTTGCATGTGGTGGAAGTAGGGAAGGCTCGAAAGGTCCACCGATGCGGCGGCGTTAAGGATCTCCAGCGCCTTCGGCCCCTGCACCGAGATGTCGTGCAGGTCGTCGTCGAGGGTGATGCTCACCTCGTGCCCCGCCGCCGAAGCGAGCAGGAGCGCCATCGTGTCGCCGGAGCCGTGAACGATCATCCATTCGTCACCGCCGTTGTTCGAGACGATCGCATCGTCGGCCATCGTGCCCGCCTCGGTCAGGACCGACGTGTAGGCGGCTTGGCCGGGTGCGATGCGGCTGGTGTCGCGGGTCGTCAGGTGGTCGAGCACCGCCGCCGCGTCGGGGCCGCGCACGAGGATCTTCTTCAGCGGCGACATGTCGAACATGCCGGCCGCCTCGCGCACCGCGTCATGCTCGGCGCAAGTATCGGTGGCGTAGCTCCAGGCGGTGCCCATGCCGTTCCAGTCCTCGAGGCCGGAGCCGAGGGCGGTGTGGCGCGCGGCGAGCGCGGAGGTGCGGCTGAGGGGTGCGGTCATCGTGTCGTCCTTTCCGGGTCAGTACCATTCGTCGGGCATCGCCGCCTTGCGGCGGGCCATGAAGTCCTTGAGCCCCTCGTCGATCGCGGGGTCGATCGGCGGCGCCTCGTAATCGGCGAGCATCTTCTTCCAGCGGTCGTTGGCGCGCTCCTCGGCGGTCCTGCGGCCGCCTTCCGCCCAACTCTCGAAGGGGCCGGCCTCGGCGATGCCGGGCAGGTAGTTCGCTCTCGCGAAATGCTGCATCGTGTGGCTGGTCGAGAGGAAGTTCTCGCCCGGCCCGGCCTCGAAGTAGGAGGCGCGGGTCAGCGTGCCCTCCGTGACCTCCATCCCCGCGACCAGCTTCAGCATCGCGCCGCAATGGTCGAGGTCCATCACGAATTTCTCGTAGCCCATGGTCAGCCCGCCTTCGAGCCAGCCGGCCGCGTGCCAGACCTGGTTGGCGCCCGACAGCACCGTCGCCCACATCGCCGAGGCGCTGTCGGCCATCGCCTGGCCGTCGGCGGAATTGGCCGAGGTGATCTGCCCGCCGCCCGAGCGCACCGGCACGCCGAGCCTGCGGGCAAGCTGCGCCAGCGCCAGCGTGACGAGATTGGCCTCGGGCGTGCCGAAGGTCAGCGCGCCCGACTTCAGGCTCATCGTGTTGTGGAAGCTGCCGTAGACGACCGGGCAGCCGGGCCGCACGAGCTGCGCCAGCGCGATCCCGGCCATTGCCTCGGCATGGGTCTGGGCGGCCACCGCGGCGGGCGTCACCGGCCCCATCGCGCCGCCGAAGATCGCCGGCGAGACGCAGACACACTGGTTTGCGGCCGCGTAGACCCGCAAAGCCCCCGTCATGGTCTCGTCGAAGACCAAGGGCGAGTTGACGTTGATGTTGCCCTGGATGACCGCATTGGCCTCGAGAAAGTCTGCCCCGAAGACGATCCGCGCCATCTCGATCGAATCCTCCGCCCGCGCGGGCGAGGTGACGCCGCCCATGAAGGGCTTGGCCGACAGCGTCAGATGCGCATGGACCATGTCGAGATGGCGCTTGTTGACCGGGATATCGGTCGGCTCGCAGACCGTGCCGCCCGAGTGATGCAGCCACGGTGACATCCACGTGAGCTTCACGAAGTTGCGAAAGTCCTCGATGGTCGCGTAGCGCCGGCCGCGGTCGAGATCGGTCACGAAGGGCGAGCCGTAGCCCGGCATCAACACGAGGTGGTCGCCGCCGAGCGTCACGGAATGCCGCGGGTCGCGGGCATGGAGCGTGAACTCAGCCGGCGCCGTGGCGCAGAGCGCCCGCGCCTGTCCCGGCTGGAACCGGACGCGGTCGCCGGTCACGCGGCACCCCGCATCCGTGAACAGTCGCCGTGCCTCGGCATCGCCGCGAAAGTCGATG
Source organism: Albidovulum sp. (assembly GCA_041630175.1). Taxonomy (GTDB): domain Bacteria; phylum Pseudomonadota; class Alphaproteobacteria; order Rhodobacterales; family Rhodobacteraceae; genus Albidovulum. The sequence goes on along the minus strand of JBFKMA010000196.1, from coordinate 2,670 downwards.
CCGATCTCGGTCAGGATCCAGTCGGCCTGAGCCTCGAGCGCGGCGAGGGCTTCCTCGCCGAGCAGCTCATAGGCCGGGGTCCGCCGCAGAACTGAGCCGGCGGCCGTGCTGCCGGCATCGCCGGCGCCGCGCCGCGCGCGGCCGCGGCGGCGGCGGTCCGGTGTCGGGGCGGTGATCTCTGTGTCCTGATGGGATAACATCGCTTGACCCTCGGGAACGCGCAGGTATCCCGCGCATTGCTTTCTGTGGCATTACAGAGCGCATCCAATGGCGCGCGCGACAAGCGAAATGATTTGCCCGGAAGGTATAGAAAACCTATACGCAATCCATGCGGTTCCAGCACTATGACAGCCTGTGCATCTTCAGCATCGTCGCCCGCCACGCGAGCTTCGCGGCGGCGGCGCAGGAGCTGAACCTGACCAAGGGCGCGGTCAGCCACCAGATCCGCGGCCTGGAACAGGCGCTGGGCTTTGCGCTCTTCAACCGGCTGCCGCGCGGCATCTCGCTGACGCCGAAGGGGCAGGAACTGTGGCTGACGCTCAGGGCCGCCTTCGGCAGCGTCGAGGCGCGGATCGCCGATCTGCGCGACGCGCCCGAGCGGCCGGTCACCGTCGGCGTGACCACCTATTTCGCCTCGCGCTGGCTGTCGCCGCGGCTGATGATGTTCATGAAGGCGCATCCGCGGGTGCGGCTTCGCATCCAGCCGATGATCGACCTGACCGAACTCGAAGGCGAGGGCATCGACCTCGCGATCCGCTGGGGGCGCGGCGACTGGAGCGACATGACGATCCGGCCGCTGTTTGCCTGCCCCGCCTTCGCCACCGGCGCGCCCGAGGCGCTGGCGCTGGTGCGCGCGGAGGGGCTGGAAGCGGCGCTGGGGCGGCTCACATTGCTCGCCGATCGCAGCGGCGGCCGTGCCTGGGCGGACTGGCACCGTGTCGCGGGGCTGGCGTTTTCCACCCGGACGGAGGTGCTCACCATCGCCGATCCCAACGTTCGGGTGCAGGCGGTCATCGACGGGCAGGGCATCGCGCTGAACGATGCCCTCGTGCAGCCCGAGCTCGACAGCGGCCGCCTCGTGCGGCTGACCGAGCACCAGCTCGACCACTACGGCTATTTCCTGGCCTTTGAGCCGGGCGCAATGGCCAACCCGGATGTCGCCGCCTTCGCGGAGTGGCTGCTGGACATGGCGGATGCCTCGCGCGACGGCAGGCTGCCGTGACGCTCTCGCCGCACCGCCGGGTTCGGGCGGTGCGGCGATCCTTGCGATGGCGTCGAGGGGCGACGCCGGTGCTATCGGTGCGTCGCGAAACCTGCGTCGAGCCAGCCCTGGGTGCCGCCCTCGATGTAATTCACGCGCGCGAAGCCGAGCCTGGCGAATTCATGCGCGGCCACGGCGCCCATCGGGCCCGCCTGGCACGACGTGATCACATGGACCGACTTGTCGGCGAACGCGGCCGGAAGCTTCCCGGCCCGGATATCGGCGAGCGTCACGCTATGCGCGCCGGGGATGATCCCGGTCGAGGACGCGATGGCGTCGGCCGGGCGCGGGTCCACGAAGACCACGTCGTCGCGGCCCTCCAAAGCGGCGGCCTCCTGGGGCGTCACGGGGGAAATCACGGCCTTGGCCTCGGTGACCAGAGTGTTGAAGCTCTTTTCCATGTCTTGTCTCCTTTCGGTTTGCGGATTTCGGGGTCGAAACTCAGGCGGCCTCTGCTGCGGGCGTGCCGCGGCGGGCCTGGCATTCGCGGTAGAGCGCGGCGCCGCCGACCAGCGCCGAGAGGATCGCGCCCGCCAGCGCGGGGGCCGCCCCGACGGTGAGGTCGTAGCCGATGCCGAAGGGGGCCGCGGACAGCATGACCGCCCGCATCCGGATCGCGTCGCGCTGCATGCGCCCGATCATGACGAGGCAGCACGCGGTCATGGCGAAGGCCGAGGCGACGCCGTTCCAGGTCAGGAAGCTGATCAGCCCGACGAGCGGGATGAAACAGGCGCCCACGCAGCGGAGCCGGGGGCGTCCGCCCGTGATCATCGCGATCAGGGTCTGGCCTGCGCCGATGGCGCAGACGCCGGTGCCGCTCCACTGGCCCATCAGCGCGTATTGCGTGGCATAGCAGGACGCGATGCCGAATTGGGCGGAGAGAATCTGGCAGCGCTTCCGAAGCAGCGGCCAGGCCAGTTGGCCGGCCAGTCCTGCCATCCCAAACGCTGCAGCCAGCGGCGCGTCGGCGAAGTGGGTGAATATGCTGGTCATCGTCGTCTCCGCAAAAAAAGACTATTTGGTCTGAACAACACATACCAAATAGTCTGTTTTGTGGGGAGAGGGTTCTGTGTTTCTATTGTAACAGCTGGAAATTCATTTGTTTCAAGGGCTCCGGATGGCATTGCGGTTGTCGCAAGCCGTCTGCGTCTCTATATTTGTGAGCAGACTGAACAGACTGCTAAGGAGCGGAAATGTCCACAAAGGGCGAACGGTCGCGCGAACACATCCTCGCCACGGCGAAGGAACTGGTGATGGAAAAGGGCTTCGCCGGGACCTCGATCGACGACATCCTGAAGAAGGGCGGTCTGTCGAAGGGCGCCTTCTTCCATCATTTCAAGTCCAAGGCGGATCTCGCCACGGAGCTGATGCGCTGGCATGCCGCCAAGGACGTGCAGATGTTCCGCACC
>JBFKMA010000195.1:0-5112 GCA_041630175.1 Albidovulum sp. | reverse complement strand
CGGACCCAGAGGTCCATGATGCCGCCGTCGGAGACGAGGTCGTCCTTGACCGACTGGATGAAGCAGGCATGGGGCTGCGGATGTTCGTAGGCGCTGGCCGATTTGGTCAGCTCGCCCGTCTCGTGATCGACGTAATAGTGGCCCTGGCCGGGGCCGTCGATGCCGTAGGCCCAGTGCAGGCCGGTGTTGAACCATTGCGGCGAGTTCGGCGCGGCCATCTGCTCGGCCAGCATGAAGCGCATCTCGTCGTAATAGGCGCGGGCGTCGTCCTCGTTCGAGAAATAGCCGCCCTTCCAGCCCCAATAGGCCCAGGCGCCGGCGAGCCGGTCGAAGACCTGCTTGCCCGAGGTCTCGCCAGTGAAGCGCTCGTCTTCCGGCAGTTCGGCCAACGCCTCGGTGTCGGCGACCGAGCGCCAGAGGAACTCCGGCACGCCCTTTTCCTTGACCTTCTTCAGCCGCGCCGGGACGCCGGCCTTGCGGAAGTATTTCTGCGCCAGCACGTCCGAGGCGACCTGGCTCCAGCCCTCGGGCACCTCGACGCTGTCGTTGCGGAACACGACCTTGCCGTCGGGATTGCGGATTTCCGAAACGGTCGTGGCGAATCCGATCTCCGAATAGGCGTCAGCGCCCGCCTTGGTAAATTTGCGTTCGATCTTCATGTCTGCCCCGTACTCTCCGTCGCGTTATCACCTGTCGCGGCGCACCCTCTGAGGGGCTTGTCGCCGCTATGCGCCGCGGGGCTTCGAGGGAAAACCGCGCCGTCGCAGCGAATGTGCCCGCTACGTACTGGCCATCGTCTCCGCGGCCGCTTGGCTGGTTATTTGCCCGTCATGCCAGCCACTAAATGTTGTGGCTTATCCGTCAGCCCCCACAACCTGACGTATGAGCGCCGCCCCGGTCAACTTCTTTTTCGCATTTTTCCGAGGAGATTTCTGTTGACCCCGCCCGCACTTCGCCCCCCCGTTCCCGGCCGGGCGATTCACCCACAACCGGCAGCGCGGCCCGGGTCGGCGAAAAATCGCTTACGTGGCGGGGATTTGCCCGGCACTTCGCAGCAAGCGCTTCAATTCCATCCACAGAGGCCAACGATTTCCACGACTTGAGCGCGCGCCCGGCGCCGTGACAATTTCACGACAGGGCGCGCGGAGCTGAAAACCGGGATGAGGAATGGTCGGGGCGAGAAGATTCGAACTTCCGACCTACGGTACCCAAAACCGTCGCGCTACCAGGCTGCGCTACGCCCCGACGTCCCGTCTCTAGCGGCTTGGCCCGCCGAGGGGAAGAGCGAAGCTCAGGAGCAGGGCCAGAGCGCCCTGGATTGATCGAGCGCGGGATGGCGCAACTCCGCCCCGCCCTTCAGCCCGAGCCGCGCGGCGAGGCCGCCGTTAATCTCCAGAACCATGAGCGTGTCGGCCGGCCCGGGAATCGCGGTCAGGTCGCCGGGCTCGGCCATCGCGTGGACGGCAGCCACCCTGCCGTCGGCGCCGATGAAGATCATGTCGAGCGGGATGAGCGTGTTCCTCATCCAGAACGAAACCTGCTGCGGATGCTCGTAGATGAACAGCATCCCGGCCCCGGAGGCGAGGGATTCGCGGTACATCAGGCCGCGGGCGCGCTCCTCCGCGTCGTCGGCGATCTCCACCGCGAACCGCGCCCCGCCGCCGGGCCAGCGGAACTCCGCCACGCCGTCCGAACAGGCCGCCGCAGCCGGGCCACCCGCCAGCGCCGCCAGCAGGGGCAGCGCGCATCGCCTCATTTCTTGTCCCTGAGAGCGGCTTCCCAGGACGTGACTTGGGCGGCCATGCGGCCGCGCTTGCCCTCGATCACGCGAAGCCCGACCGCCTCGCCGGGCTGGAGGTCGGCGAAGCCCGACCGGCGCAGCACCTCGACATGGATGAAGACGTCCTCGGGCCGGCCGAAGACGTTGGCGAAGCCGAACCCCTTGGCCTTGTCGAACCATTTCACCCGCGACGGCTCGAGCGGCAGCGCCGCGATCATGGCCGCGTCGGCCTCGCCGAGATCCTGGATCGGCGCCGTCGTCTCGTCCTCGGGCGGCAGGATTTCGCGCACTTCGACGGCCTGCGCGCCGCGCGTCGTCTGCTGCACGAGGACGGTGATGCGGGCATTGTCGGCGACCGAGCTCTGGCCGAAATTCCTCAGGACATTGGCATGAAGAAGGATGTCGCCGCCGCTCTCGTCGGCGACGATGAAGCCGAAGCCCTTCGCCGGATCGAACCATTTAACGCGGCCCACGACCTCGTGCTGGCTCCGCTCTTCTTCACTCATCGTCCGTTCCCATTCTCGACTCCGCCCCCGGACTGGCACACTGGGGAAGCCGTATTCCAGTAGTTTGAAACTCCATCTTCACTCGTTACGCGGTCTGACGCAATCACGGGTTGAGCCGCGCGATCGCCCATTCGTCGGTGAGCGTCGCGCGACGCCACTGAAAGCGGTCATGGAGCCGGAAGGCCCCGTCCGCCCAGAACTCGATCTCCAGCGGCCTTAGCCGGAAGCCGCCCCAGAACGGCGGCCGCTCCGAGGCAGTGCCCCTTACCGCCGTCACGCGCGCCACTTCGGCCAACAACGCCGTCCGTGAGGAAAGCGGCTCGGACTGGCGCGATGCCCAGGCGCCAAGCCGGCTCTGTAAAGACCGGGAGGCGTAGTACGCATCTGCCTTCGGCCCATCCTCACGACTGGTAACACCCCTTACCCGGATCTGCCTGCGCAGCGACTTCCAGTGCATCACGAAAGCCGCCTTGCCGGCAAAGGCGATTTCCCGCCCCTTGGCCGAACCGTAGTTTGTGTAGAAGAGAAACGCGTCGGCCTCAATCTCTTTCAGCAGGACCATCCGCGCATTTGGCATGCCGTCCGCGTCGACGGTCGCTAGCGCTATCGCATTGGGGTCATTCGGCTCGTGCGCCTCGGCCTCGGCCAACCAGTTGCGCGCGATTGAAAATGGGTCGCTGCCAGCGAAAATACCCGTCCTGTCGGCCATCGGCCCATTACCTCTTGAGTTCGCCCGCCGAGCGAGCAGCCCGCCCACGCTTCGCGCATTGGTGCCACCCCGCCCTTGAAGCGGGTTTGAACTTAGCCTAATGCTTCGGAACTCGGTAAGAAAGTGGCGCGGGGACGGAAATGGCGACCAAACTTATGGCCGGCAGGCGGGGCCTGATCATGGGGCTGGCGAACGACAAGTCGATCGCCTGGGGCATTGCCAAGGCCTGTGCCGAGCATGGCGCCGAGATGGCCTTCTCCTATCAAGGCGAAGCGCTGAAGAAGCGGGTGGAGCCGCTCGCCGCCAGCATCGGCGTGAGCGAACTCGTCGAATGCGACGTTTCCGATTCCGCCTCGCTGGATGCGCTGTTCGAGCGGCTGCAGGCGGTCTGGGGCAAGCTCGACTTCGTCGTCCACGCGATCGGATTCTCCGACAAGAACGAGCTTCGCGGCCGCTACGTCGACACCGGGATCGAGAATTTCCGCATGACGATGGACATCTCGGTCTATTCCTTCACGGCGGTCTGCCAGCGCGCCGCGGCGATGATGCCCGACGGCGGCAGCCTCCTGACGCTGACCTATTACGGCGCCGAACGGGTGATGCCGCATTACAACGTGATGGGCGTCGCCAAGGCCGCGCTCGAGGCCTCGGTGCGCTACATCGCCGAGGACCTCGGCAAGGACGGCATCCGCTGCAACGCGATCTCGGCGGGGCCGATCAAGACGCTCGCGGCCTCCGGCATCGGCGATTTCCGCTACATCCTGAAGTGGAACGAAATGAACTCGCCACTGCGCCGCAACGTGAGCCAGGACGAGGTCGGCAAGTCGGCGCTCTATCTTCTCTCCGATCTCGGCTCGGGCGTGACCGGCGAGACCCATCATGTCGATTGCGGCTATCACATCGTCGGGATGAAGGCGGTGGATGCGCCGGATATCGACGTCGTCACCGGGCGCGGGGGCAAGGAGGCGGCGCAATGAGCGAGCGGCTGCCGCACGAGAAGGGCTTTCACGTCTCGTGGGACCAGATCCACCGCGACGCGCGGGCGCTCGCCTGGCGGCTCGACGGCCAGGGTCCGAAGGACGGCGGCTGGCGGGCGGTCGTGGCGATCACCCGCGGCGGCATGGCGCCGGCGATGATTGTCAGCCGCGAGCTCGACATCCGCACCGTCGACACGATCTCGGTCAAGTCCTACAACCATCAGGAACAGACCGAGGCGCGGGTGATCAAGGCGCCGCAGGCCGACATCATGGGCGATCAGGGCGAAGGCGTTCTTGTCGTCGACGACCTCGTCGATACCGGCAAGACGCTGGAACTGGTGCGCAAGCTCTTCCCCAAGGCGCATTTCGCGACCGTCTATGCCAAGCCCGCGGGCCGGAAGATGGTCGACACCTACATCACCGAGGTCAGCCAGGACACCTGGATCTTCTTCCCCTGGGACATGGCGCTGCAATATGTCCAACCCTATCGCGGAGCGGACTGACCGGTCGCGGGTGGGCGGCGGCGGATGCCTCCGGCGGGGATATTTGGACCAAGTGGAAGCCCGGTTCGCGAAGGGAGGCCTGCGTTGACCCTGCCGCTCAACCCCAACATGACTGCCACGTTCCCGCCGCCGGTCATGGAGGCGCGGCGCTGGCTCGACGGCGTGACCTTTCCGCCCGACCGCCCGCTGATCAACGTGAGCCAGGCCGCGCCGATGGAGCCGCCGCCCGAAGGGCTGCGCCAGGCGCTCGCCGAGGCGGCGCTGAACGATCCGGCGGCGCATCTCTACGGGCCGGTGCTGGGCCTGCCGGCCCTGCGCGCCGAGCTGGCCGCCCAGTGGTCGGCTGCCTATGGCGGCGACATCGCGGCGGCCGAGGTGGCGATCACCCAGGGCTGCAACCAGGCCTTCTGCGCGGCGATGGCGACGCTGGCTGCTGCCGGCGACGAGGTGCTTCTGCCGGTGCCGTGGTACTTCAATCACAAGATGTGGCTCGACATGCAGGGCGTGCGGGCGGTGCCGCTGCCCACCGCCGCCGGCCTCATCCCCGATGCCGGGACCGCGGCGGGCCTGATCACCGAGCGCACTCGCGCCATCGTGCTGGTCACGCCCAACAATCCGGGCGGTGTCGAATATCCGG
>JBFKMA010000194.1:0-5113 GCA_041630175.1 Albidovulum sp. | reverse complement strand
TCTGGGACGAGACGATGCTCTCGGCGATGCGCGCTTTCTGCCGCAGGAACCAGCCGGTCCTCTGCTCGCCCTTCGTCCTTGGCGGGGCGAACACGCCCGCCTCGGTCGCGCCGGCCGTGGCGCAGCTCAATGCCGAGGCGCTTTCGGCGCTCGCCTATACCCAGGTGATCCGCAAGGGCGCGCCGGCGATCTACGGGCACTACCTTTCGACGGTGTCGATGAAGTCCGGCGCGCCGATGGCCGGGACGCCGGAGATCAGCCTCATGAACTTCATGATCGGCCAGATGGCGCGGTTCTACGGCGTGCCGTGGCGGAGTTCGAACAACCTCGGCGGCGCCAAGACCTTCGACGCCCAGGCCGGCTATGAAAGCGCCATGACCATGAACGCGGTGCTGCACGCGGGCTGCAACTACATCTGGCATTCGGCCGGCTGGAACGAGGCCGGGATGCATTGCTCGGTCGCCAAGTTCGTCGTCGATGCCGAGATGTGCGCGATGGGCTACCGCATGGCCGAGGGCCCGCGCTGGGACGATTTCGACGAGGCCTTGCAGGCGGTCCGCGATGTCGGGCCGGGCGGCCATTATCTCGGCCATCCCCATACGCTGGAGAATTTCGAGCGCGCCTTCTTCATGCCGAAGCTCTTCGACAACAACTCGATCGAGCAGTGGCAGGCCGAGGGCGCGGTCGAGATCACCGCGCGGGCGCTCGACTACGCGAAGAAGCTCTTGCGCGACTACGAAGAGCCGAAGCTCGACGCCGGCATCGACGAGGCCCTGCGCGACTATATCGCCCGACGCGAGCGCGAGATCCCGGCCGAGGATGCGCTGAACACCGAATACTGACACCCCCGCCGGGCCGTCGCGTGAAGCGGCGGCCTTTTTCCGAGGCTGCCATGAAGATCACCGAAATCCACGTCTACGCCCATGACCTGCCGGTCCGGAACGGCCCCTACACGATGGCCAATGCCGAGGTCTGGGCGCTCGACACCACCCTCGTGAAGCTTGTCACGGATACCGGCCTCGTCGGCTGGGGCGAGACCTGCCCGGTCGGCCCGACCTACCAGCCGCACCACGCCAAGGGCGCCCGCGCGGCCCTGGCCGAGATGGCGCCCGGCCTGATCGGGGCCGATCCGCTGACGCCCATCGCGCTTCGGCGCCGGATGGACGGGCTTCTGAACGGCCACCGCTACGCCAAGGCGGCGATCGACATCGCGGCTTACGACCTGATGGGCAAGCATTACGGCGCCCGCGTCGCCGACCTCCTCGGCGGCGCGGTGACCGAGCGGGTGCCGTCCTACTACGCGACCGGCATCGGCGCGCCCGACGACATCGCCCGGATCGCGGCCGAGAAGGTGGCCGAGGGCTATCCGCGCCTTCAGGTCAAGATCGGCGGCCGCCCGGCCGAGATCGACATCGAGACCGTGCGCAAGGTCTGGGAGCGGATGGGCGGCAGGGTGCGCCTCGCCGTCGACGGCAACCGGGGGCTGACGACGCGCGACGCGCTGCGCCTCAGCCGCGAATGCCCCGAGATCCCCTTCATCATGGAGCAGCCCTGCAACACGATCGAGGAGATCGCTTCGATCCGCGGCCAGCTCAACCACGCGGTCTATGTCGACGAGAACGGCGAGGATCTCGCGACCGTGCTGCGCGTCGTCGGGCAGGGGCTCTGCGACGGGTTCGGGATGAAGGTGACGCGGATCGGCGGGCTCTCCGCCATGGCCACGTTCCGCGACATCTGCGAGGCGCGCTCGCTGCCGCATACCTGCGACGACGCTTGGGGCGGCGACATCATCGCCGCGGCCTGCACTCACATCGGCGCCACCGTGCAGCCGCGCCTCTGCGAAGGTGTCTGGCTCGCGCAGCCCTATATCGAGGGGCATTACGACCCCGAGAACGGCGTCCGGGTCGAGGGCGGGCATGTCCGGCTCCCGAAGGGGCCGGGGCTTGGCGTCGTGCCGGACGAATCCCGCTTCGGCACCCCGGTCGCCAGCTACGCCTGAGACAAGACCATGTTCCCCATTGATGCCGGTGTCGGCCCCGGGCTGTTGCTGGCAGGCCGCTCGGGATACCGTCCCGCCAACCGCGTTCCACCTGAATGAAAGCCTCCGCGATGGATCCCCTTCTCGAACCCTTCCAGTTGCGTCACCTCACGATCCGCAACCGGATCATCTCGACCGCGCACGCGCCGAACTTCGTCGAGGACGGCCATCCGCGCGACCGCTACCGGCTCTATCACGAGGAGAAGGCGAAGGGCGGCATCGGCATGACGATGATCGGCGGCTCGACCAATATCGCGCCCGATAGCCCCTCGGTCTTCGGCCAGCTCTATGCCGGCGACGACAGCATCGTGCCGTGGTTCCAAAAGCTCACCGAGGGCGTCAAGGCGCATGGCGCCGCGGTGATGTGCCAGATCACCCATATGGGCCGGCGCACCGCCTGGGACGACGGCAACTGGCTACCGGTGATCGGCCCGTCGGGGCGGCGGGAGCGGGCGCACCGGGCCTTCCCGAAGGTGATGGAGCGCGAGGACATCGCCCGCGCGACCGGCGATTTCGCCGCCGCCGCGCGGCGCTGCCGGGAGGGCGGCTTCGACGGGATCGAGATCCTGTCGCATTCGCATCTTCTTGGCCAGTTCCTGTCGCCGCTCGTCAACGACCGCGAGGACGAATACGGCGGGTTCCTGGAGAACCGGCTGCGGCTGACGCTCGAGGTGATCCGCGCCGTGCGCGCCGAGGTCGGGCCGGAGATGATCCTCGGCCTGCGCATGACCGGCGACGAACTGGCCAAGGGCGGGCTCAGCGCCGACGACTGCGTCGCGGTCGCGCGGATGCTGGCCGCGACCGGAGAAGTCGATTTCCTCAATGTCCTCGCCGGGGCGCCCTATGACGATCTCGGCCTGGCCGGCTGGGTGCCGCCGATGGGGATGCCCTCGGCGCCGCATCTGGCGATCGCGGGGCGCATCCGCCAGGCGACCGGCCTGCCCGTCTTCCATGCCGGCGGCATCGCCGATCTCGCCACCGCGCGCCATGCCTTGGCGGAGGGTTACGTCGACCTCGTCGGCATGACCCGGGCGCATATGGCCGACCCGCATCTCGTCGCGAAACTCGCGCGGGGCGAGGAAGAGCGCATTCGCCCCTGCGTCGGGCTCGGCTACTGTGTTGACCGTGTGAACCAGGGCAAGCCCGCGGTCTGCGGCCACAATGCCGCGACCGGGCGCGAGGCGGTGCTGCCGCAGGTCGTCTCGCCCGCCGCCAGGCGCCGCAAGGTCGTCGTGGTCGGCGGTGGCCCCGGCGGGCTCGAAGCGGCGCGGGTCTCGGCCGAGCGTGGGCATGACGTGGTTCTGTTCGAGGCGAGCGACCGGCTCGGCGGGCAGCTGGCGCTCGCCGCGAAGGGCCGGGTCCGGCGCCAGGTCTGGGGGATCGCTGACTGGCTGATCGCCGAGGTCACGCGTCTCGGCGTCGACCTCAGGCTCAACGCCTATGCCGAGGAGGCCGATGTCCTGGCTGAACAGCCGGATGTGGTGATCGTCGCCACCGGCGGCTGGCCGGTGCCGCCGGCCATCCCCGGCGGCGATCTCACGGTGTCGAGCTGGGACGTGCTCTCGGGCGCGGTGCGCCCGGAAGGCGAGGTGCTCCTGACCGACGAGGTTGGCGACCATCCCGCCGCCGTCACCGCCGACGCTCTCGCCGAGGCGGGCTGCGCGGTCGAGTGGATCACGCCGGACCGGGCGGTCCTTCACGATCTCGGCCCGACCACTTCGGCGGTCGCCCTTCGGCAACTGGCGCGGGGCGGGGTGCGGTTCACCTGCCTTCATGAACTGACCGCGGTCGCCAGGGACGGTGCCCGCCGCCGCGCCACCCTGCGCCATGTCCTGACCGGCGCGACGCAGGAGCGGCTCGTCGATCATGTCGTGGTGGAGCAGGGGATCGTGCCGAACGACGCGCTTTACCACGCGCTGAAGCCGGGATCGGTCAACCTGGGCCAGCTCGATCACGACGCGCTCATCGCCGGGCGCGACCCGTTCCCCGCGCGCAATTCCGGCGGCGCCTACCGGCTCGCCCGGATCGGCGACGCGGTCGCGGGGCGCAACATCCATGCTGCGGTGCTGGATGCGCTGCGCCTCTGCAAGGAAGTCTGAGCGGGCGGCGTCATTCCTTCCCGGCGCGCCATTCCTTCCAGCGCAGATAGACATTGGCGCCGATCTCCGCGAAGGGCGGCGGGGGCAACCGCGAGGGTTCGTCCTCCGCCGTGAAGTGACGGGTGATGGCGCTGGTTTCACCACTCGCGAGTTCCGCCGCCCCGATGCCGGTCAGCGTCCCCCGGGCGGTCCCGAGCCCGTTCTGGCAGCAGGCGGAGAACAGGCCGGGCTCCAGCTCGCGCATCACCGAGACGCCGTTGCGGGAAAGGCAGAGGTGGCCGGCCCAGCTGTATTCCATCCGGACTCCGGCGAGCGCGGGGAAGCGGTCGGCGAACTTCCTGCGGTGGACCTGCGCCGCGCGGTTCAGCGCCGCGGCGCTGACCTCCATGCCGGGCAGGAAGCTCGCGCAGGTGCGGGTGACGATCCGGTTGCCACCCTGCGCGGTGTCGATCCGGCGCATCGTGGTGCCCATCGGGTCCGACGGCGTGATCCCCCAGCGCGGCTGGCCGCCGAGCGTCTTCAGGGTTTCCGCGTCGAGATCGACCGTCATCGAGGCGTAGAGGAAGATGTGCATCAGCCGCCGCTTCGCGAAGCCGAAGCTTTCGAGATGGCCGTTATTGGCGAGGATCACCTTCGTGGCGGTGATGCGGCCTTTCTGCGTCGTAAGCGCCCAGTCCGGACCCGACCGCGCGATCTCCGAGACGGGGGAGTTCTCGCAGACGTGGACGCCGTCGCGGCGGAGGCCGAGGCCGAGCGACCGGACATAGCCCGCCGGCTGCAGCATCACCGTGCCCGGCGTGTAGAGGCCCGAAACGTAGTGATGGCTGCCGGTCAGCTCGTGCATCGCCTTCGCGTCGAGGAGCTCGCTGGCTTCCCCGAGTTTCGCCAGGTGCGCCGCGTAGCTGCGGTTATGCGCGTCGCCGGTGGCGCTCGCCGCGCCGTTGACCTTGCCGGCCGGATCGAAGAAGGCCGCGTC
>JBFKMA010000193.1:0-5134 GCA_041630175.1 Albidovulum sp. | reverse complement strand
GAGGATGCCTTTGACGTTCGGGTCCGAGGTGATGATCTTGAAGGCCTCGGTCACCTTCTCCTTGGTGGCGCCGCCGCCGACGTCGAGGAAGTTCGCGGGCTCGGCGCCGTAGAGCTTGATGATGTCCATCGTCGCCATCGCGAGGCCGGCGCCGTTGACCATGCAGCCGATCTCGCCGTCGAGCGCGATGTAGTTGAGGTCGAACTTCGAGGCGGCGAGTTCCTTGGCGTCCTCCTCGGTCTCGTCGCGCAAGGCGGCGATGTCGGGATGGCGGTAGATCGCGTTGCCGTCGAAGCCCATCTTGGCGTCGAGGCATTTGAGGTCGCCCTTCGGCGTCACGATCAGGGGATTGATCTCAAGCATCTCCATGTCCTTGTCGACGAAGAGCTTGTAGAGCGTCTTGATCAGCGCCACGCACTGCTTGACCTGCGCGCCTTCGAGCCCGAGCGCGAAGGCGACGCGGCGGCCGTGGAAATCCGAGAGCCCCGACGCCGGATCGACGGAGAACGACAGGATCTTCTCGGGCGTCTTGGCGGCCACCTCCTCGATGTCCATGCCGCCCTCGGTCGAGCAGACGAAGGCGATGCGGCTGGTCTGGCGGTCGACCAGCAGCGCGAGGTAGAGTTCGCGCGCGATGTCGGAGCCGTCCTCGATGTAGATCCGGTTGACCTGCTTGCCGGCGGGGCCGGTCTGGTGCGTCACCAGCGTGCGGCCGAGCATCTTGCGCGCCTCGATCGCGGCCTCCTCGACCGACTTGGCGAGGCGCACGCCGCCCTTCTCGCCGGCCTCGGCCTCCTCGAACTTGCCCTTGCCGCGGCCGCCGGCATGGATCTGGGCCTTCACCACCCAGAGCGGCCCGTCGAGTTCGCCCGCCGCGGTCTTGGCCTCTTCGGCGCGCAGGACCGCGCGTCCGTCCGAAACCGGCGCGCCGTAACTGCGCAGAAGGGCCTTGGCCTGGTATTCGTGGATGTTCATCGCTTGTCCCCGCTTTCGTTCGGTGTATGCCGGTGATGGCACAGCCCAAGGCGCCGGCGAAGCGATAAATGCCTGAAAACCGGTTCGGCTCGGAAAATTCGCGTTTTTGTGATCACACAATTTGGAGCTGTGATCACAAACAATCGGCAGGATCGCGGGAAAGCGGGGCGGCCGGAGATTCGGCGGGCGGCGCCATGCAAAAGGGGGCGCCGAAGCGCCCCCCTGCACCGGAAACGGCGGTCTCAGGCGAGCGAGGGGTCGATGCCCTTGCAGGCCGCGACGAGGCCCTTCACCGCGTCGACCGACTTGTCGAACATCGCCTGTTCGGCGGCATTGAGCTTGATGTCGACGATGCGCTCGACGCCGCCGGCGCCGAGGATCGTCGGCACCCCGACATAGAACCCGTCGAGGCCGAAGGCGCCGTCGACATAGGCGGCGCAGGGCAGGAGCCGCTTCTGGTCCTTGAGATAGGCTTCCGCCATCTCGATCGCCGAGGCGGCCGGGGCGTAGAAGGCCGAGCCGGTCTTCAAGAGCCCGACGATCTCGGCGCCGCCGTCGCGGGTGCGCTGGACGATCGCGTCGAGCTTGTCCTGCGTGGTCCAGCCCATCTGGACGAGGTCCGGCAGCGGGATGCCGCCGACCGTGGAATAGCGCGTCAGCGGCACCATCGTGTCGCCGTGGCCGCCGAGCACGAAGGCGGTGACGTCCTTCATCGAGACCTCGAATTCGAGGCTGAGGAAATGCCGGAAGCGCGCCGAATCGAGCACGCCCGCCATGCCGACGACCTTCTCTGCCGGCAGGCCGGAGAACTGCTGCAGCGCCCAGACCATCGCGTCGAGCGGGTTGGTGATGCAGATCACGAAGGCGTTCGGGGCATGGGTCTTGATGCCTTCGCCGACCGACTTCATCACCTTGAGGTTGATGCCCAGGAGGTCGTCGCGGCTCATGCCCGGCTTGCGCGGCACGCCGGCGGTGACGATGCAGACATCGGCGCCGGCGATGTCGCTGTAATCATTGGCGCCCTTGAGGCTGGCGTCGAAGCCCTCGACCGGGCCCGACTGCGCGATATCGAGCGCCTTGCCCTGCGGCGTGCCTTCGGCGATGTCAAAGAGGACGACGTCGCCGAGTTCTTTGATCGCGGCGAGATGGGCGAGCGTGCCGCCGATCTGCCCCGCGCCGATGAGGGCGATCTTGGGTCTGGCCATGATGTTTCTCCGGGTCCAAGTGGTTGTGAGGTCAATTCCGGGGCCTTGCGTAATCCCTCGGGGCGCGTCGCGCAAGCCCGCTGCGGCGCGGCATGGCGCGGATGCTTTGCGCGCGCCGACCGATCGGCGCCGTCGGGCGACATCCGGGGCGCAGCAATTGCGACGAAGGGAGGAGGCGGGTAATGCTGCACCCATGCGGTCGCGACGTGCGGCCAGGCAATGGAGGGACTCGTGCGGCTTCGGTCTGTCCTGCGCGCGGCGGGTTGGGCAATGCTCGGTGCGGCCGGTGCGTTCGCGGCGGCCTGGGCGCTCGCCGTGCTCGCGCTCGCCGATCTCGATCGTGCGGTGGCGGAGGGGGAGGTCGGCCGCCCTCTGTCGGCGCCGAAGGCCGCGGCGCTCATCGTGGTGGCGCAGGTGCTGCCGCTGCGGCAGCCCGGCGGGCCGGTGGTCGCCCCCGGCCGCGGGTTCCGCGACTGTGCGGACTGTCCGGAGATGGTGGAGATCCGGCCGGGCATCTTCCTCATGGGCTCCCCGGTCTTCGAGCCCGGCCGCTACGAACATGTCTGGTCGCGCCGGCCGATCCGGCGGCAGTTGCGTTTCGCCAACCGCGAGGGGCCGCGCCGGCTGGTCCGCATCGCCCGCTCCTTCGCCGTCGCCCGCTACGAACTGACCTTCGGCGAATGGGACCGGGCGCAGGACGCGCCCGACTGGCAGGCCGTGACGGGCCTGCCGCCGCGCAAGCCCGAGCGCCCGCAGGGCACGACATCCGACGTGGCGGTGACGTCGATCGACCAGCACGATGCCCGTGCCTATGCAGCCTGGCTGAGTGCCCACACCGGGCAGACCTACCGCCTGCCGACCGAGGCGGAATGGGAGTATGCCGCGCGCGCGGGCACCGCGACGGCCTATCCCTGGGGCGACGAGATCGGGCGCGACAACGCCGCCTGCCGGGGCTGTTCTGCGCGCTGGAGCGAAGGCCGGGTGGGGCCGGTCGGCCTGCATCCGGCGAACCGGTTCGGGCTTCACGACATGATCGGCAACGGCTGGGAATGGGTGGAGGACTGCTTCGTCCCCTGGCACGACGCAGTGAAGGCCGACGGCTCGGCCCATGTCTTCGCCGGCTGCGACCTCGCGGTCTTCAAGGGCGGCACGGCGATCGCCGAGCCGTGGCAGGCGCGGAGCGCGATGCGCGTGGGGCCGCATCCCTACAATGACGGATACGGCTCCACGATCCGGCTCGTGCGCGAGGTGGCAGGGCCGTGAGCGGGGACGTGTTCTTCTGGGTGGCGGCGGTGACCGCGTCGGTCCTGGTCGGGCTGTCGAAGGGCGGCCTGCCGGTCGTCGGCATGCTGGGCGTGCCGGTGCTGGCGCTGGCGATCTCGCCGGTGACGGCGGCGGGGCTTCTCCTGCCGGTCTTCGTCGCCTCCGACATCTTCGGGCTTTACGCCTATCGCCGCGCCTTCGACCGCCGGGTTCTGGCGATCCTCGCGCCGGCCGCGGTGGTCGGGATCGGCCTCGGCTGGCTGACGGCGGCGCAGGTGCCCGAGCGGCTCGTCACCGGCATTGTCGGGGTCATCGGCGCGGCCTTCGCGCTGACACTGCTGCTGCGCCTCAGGCCCGAGGGCCGGGAAATGCGCGCGCGCGTCGGCCCGGGCCTGTTCTGGGGCGCGGTCACCGGCTTTACCAGCTTCGTGTCGCATGCCGGCGCGCCGCCCTACCAGGTCTACGTGCTGCCGCTCAGGCTGGAAAAGACGGTCTTCGCGGGAACCGCGACGGTGTTCTTCGCCTTCGTGAACGCGGTGAAGCTGGTGCCCTACTGGGCACTCGGCCAGCTGTCGCCCGGCAACCTGGAGATCGCCGCGATCCTGGCCCTGCCGGCGGTGGCGGCGGTCTTCGCCGGATTCCGGCTGGTCAAGGTGATCCCCGAGGCGCTGTTCTTCCGGCTCGTGACCTGGGCGCTCCTGGCGGTGTCGGTCCGGCTGCTCTGGTCGGCTGGTTTCGGATAGGCCGGCGCCTGCGCGGGCGCCGCGGCGCTGGCCGGGGGCGCCGAGGGCGCCATGCCCGGCGTGGGCCCCGCGAAGGCGTGATGGGTGGCGAGGATCAGCCCGCCGAAGCCGAGCGAGAGTGCGAAAAGCTGCTGGTTCATCGAGGGGCCCTATCCTCCGCAAATGTCGCGCCGCGCCCTGCGAGGCGGTGGCTCGACAAGCCTGCGCGCCGTGACGGAAAATGTGGTTAACGCAGGGTGCGCCGCGTCCCGGCGGCGGTTTCGGGTCAAAAAATTTCTGCACTGCGGCATTTCCGGTCTTGCCGAATGTGCCGGAGATGTGGTCTTTTGCGAAACAATGTTGCGAGGAGTTCGTCATGCCCCCTGCCAATGACCGGATGCGCCCCTATCGCTCGGTTCTCTACATCCCCGGCGCCCGTGAACGCGCTTTGGAGAAGGCGCGTGACTTGCCGGCCGACGCGATCATCTTCGACCTCGAGGACGCGGTCGCGGCGGATGAGAAGGAAAACGCTCGCGCGCTGCTGGTCCGGGCCCTGGCCGAGGCCGATTACGGCACACGCGCGAAGATCGTCCGCGTCAACGGGCTCGACACGCAATGGGGCCGGGACGACGTCGCGGCGTTTCGTGGGGCGCGGATCGACGCTCTGCTGGTCCCCAAGGTCGGCTCGGCCGCCGATGTCGAGGTGGTGGCGGCGCTCATTCCCGGCGTGTCGCTCTGGGCGATGATGGAGACGCCGGCCGGCATCCTCAACGCCGCCGCGATCGCCGCGCATCCGCGGCTCGCCGGCATGGTCATGGGCACCAACGACCTGGCCAAGGAGCTCGGCACCCGGTTCCGGCCGGACCGCGAACCGATGCTGACGA
Organism: Albidovulum sp.; assembly: GCA_041630175.1. Lineage (GTDB taxonomy): Bacteria > Pseudomonadota > Alphaproteobacteria > Rhodobacterales > Rhodobacteraceae > Albidovulum. The sequence goes on along the minus strand of JBFKMA010000193.1, from coordinate 85 downwards.
GCCTTGGGCTCTGCCTCCTGGCCGCCCGCGCCCATCGGCGGATCATCGTTGACGGCGTCTACAACGCCTTCAAGGACGAAGAGGG
>JBFKMA010000192.1:0-5141 GCA_041630175.1 Albidovulum sp. | reverse complement strand
GGAAGCGGCCCGGCGTCTCGAAGGCGCGGTGGACGTTCCACAGCGGGCAGGCGCCGCCGAAGCGCGCGAATTGCAGGCGCGTTGCCGAATGGCGCTTGGTGATGGTGCCGGCCTGATCGACGCGGACGAAGAAGAACGGGATGCCCTTCATCCCCGGCCGCTGCAGGGTCGAGAGCCGGTGCGCGACCTGTTCGATCGAGGCGCCGAAGCGGTCGGCGAGGCGTTCGAGATCGTGCCGCGTCTCCTGCGCGGCTTCGAGGAAGGTGCGGTAGGGCAGGAGCGCCGCACCCGCGTAGTAGTTCGCGAGCCCGATCTTGGCGATCGCGCGGGCGGCGTCGGACTGGAAGCGGGCGAGGTCGAGCGTCGCCTCGAGAAGCTCGTTCTGGGTCACGAGTGCGAGCTGGTGGAGGAGCTGGAAGCGCCGCGTCTCGGGTGCGGCGCGGGTCGAGAGCGTGATGCGCTTGTCGGCGAGCTCGCGGATCTCGGCGCGGTCGGACAGCGCCACCTCGATCCCGCGCTCGGCGAGCAGCGCGCGGGCCTTGGCTTCGGGGTCCGCGTCCCGGCCATGGGTCTCGGCGAAACGTTCGGCGGCGCGGTCGACGGCGTCGATATAGTTGTCGCAGTAGTGGAAGAAGTCGCGCACCTCCTCCCAGGGCGAGGCGCGCACCGTCGTCTCCTCGCGCCCCAGCGCCTCGTCGAGCGAGGCCAGGCGCTCGTGGCTCTGCCGGTAGGCGCGGTGAAGCTCGAGGAAGGCGCGCGCCAGCATCGGCGCGTTCGAGGCGGCGAGCCGCAGGTCCGCGAGCGGCGGCGCGCTGTCGGCAAAGACCGGGTCGGCGAGCGCCTCGCGCATGTCGGAGACCAGCCGCTCGGCATCGCCGGCCGAAAGCTCGGTGACGTCGAGGCCGAATTCACCGGCGAGCGCCAGGACCACCGCGGCTGAGACCGGGCGGTGGTTGTTCTCCATCTGGTTGAGATACGGCAGCGACACGCCGAGCTTCGCCGCGAAGGCCTTCTGGGTGAGCCCGAGCCGGCTGCGGGTCTCGCGCAGCTTGGCGCCGGCATAGAGCTTTTGCGTGGCCATCGGGGCTCCCTGGTTTTGCGAAGCGAAAGGTAGCCTTTGCAAATCCGCCCGCCAAGCCCGAACCGCAGGGGCCGTGCCTCAGAGGCCAAGCCTGCGGGCGCGGCGCAGCACCATGAGGATCATCGCCACCGAGAGCGCCGAGGAGGCGAGCATCAGGAGGACGAGCGGCAGCGCGCCCGCCCCGAAGCCGAGCGCCCAGCCGGCCAGCGCCGACAGGGCCGCGCCGCCGCCGATCATGATCGCCCCGCCGAGGCCCGAGGCCGTGCCCGCAAGCTCGGGCCGGACCGAGAGCATTCCGGCATTGGCATTGGGCAGCGCCATGCCGTTGCCGAGCCCGACGCCGATGACCAGCGCGAAGAAGGTGTTCGCCCCCGCGAGCCCGGCGATTTCGAGCAGCGCCAGCAGTGCCATGCAGGCGGTCGTGGCCAGCGTCCCGCCGAGCACCATGCGGTTCAGCCCGATCTGCACCGAATAGCGCCCCGAGACGTAGTTGCCGACCGCATAGCCGATCGCGGGCGCGGCGAAATAGAGGCCGAGCACGCTCGGGCTGAGGTGGTAAAGCTCCGAGCCGACATAGGGCGCGCCGCCGAGAAAGGCGAAGAAGCTGCCCGAGGCGAACGCGGCCGAAAGGCAGTAGCCCCAGAAGCGCGGCGAGGCGAGCAGTTCGGGATACTGGCGGACCTGATCGGAAAACCGCGCCTTGCGGCCTCCGGCGGTCTCGCCGAGATCGGCCCAGATCAGCCAGAGAACGGCGACGCCGAGCACCAGGAGAAGCGCGAAATTCGCCTGCCAGCCGAAGGCCTCGTCGAGCGCGCCGCCGATCATCGGCCCGATCATCGGCACCAGCGACATGCCCATCGTCACGTAGCCGATCATCGAGGCGGCCTGTTCGCCCGGCACCATGTCGCGGATCGCCGCGCGGCTCAGCACCATGCCCGCGGCGATCACCGCCTGCACCATGCGGAAGAACAGGAACATCCCGGCCGTCGGCGCGAGAAGCGTGCCGACGGTCGCGAAAAGGAAGATCACCACCGACCAGAGCAGCACGGGCCGGCGGCCGAAGCGGTCCGAGACCGGGCCGATCGCGATCTGCAGGACCGCGCTCATCCCGAGATAGAGCGAGACGGAAAGCTGCATCAGCCGGTAGTCGGTGGCGAACCACTCGGTCATGCCCGGCAGCGAGGGCAGGAAGATGTTCATCGCGAGCGCCGAGAGCCCGGTCACCATGACGAGCGTCACGATATGGGGCGGCGTGGCGCGGTCGAGAAAGCGCGTTGCCGGGCGGCCGGACGAGAGGTTGCTCATCGCCTCGGAGTATTGGCCAGGCGCAGGCTTGTCCAGCGGCGGGAATGCACAGGCATCTGTGCGGCGCTCAAGCCCATCTGTGGAAGATGAAGAAGGCGCCGAGCCCGATCAGCGCGAAGCCGACGGCATGGTTCCAGCCGAGGCTCTCCTTGAGATAGGTCACCGAGAAGACCGCGAAGACCAGGAGCGTGATCACTTCCTGGATCGTCTTCAGCTCGGCCGCGCTGAAATGCCCGTGACCGATGCGGTTCGCGGGCACCTGCAAGAGGTATTCGAAAAGCGCGATCCCCCAGCTTGCGCCGATCACGACAGCCAAGGGCGCGGTCTTGAATTTCAGATGACCGTACCAGGCGAAGGTCATGAAGACGTTGGAGGCGATCAGGAGGCCGATCGTGAGGACGGGAACGGGAAGCCAGGCCATGCGACTCTCGCGGCGGGGGACCGTCCCGCTCATATCCCGGCCGCGGGCCGCCGGGAAGGGGTCAGCCGGGCGCGCGCGGGGTGAGGAGCACCGAGACCGGGCGGTGGTCCGAAAGCGTGCCCGCGCCGAAGACCGCCTCGGTCTCCTCGAAGGCGAGGTGCTCGACGCGCCCCGCGCCGGCGCCGACGATCAGCGGGCTGGTGCCCGAGCGGGTCAGGCCTTGCGTGAAGAGGATGTGATCGAGCAGGATCCGCGGGTCGCGGTCGCGGTCCAGAAGGTCGTCGAACTCCGCCGTCCAGCGCGTCGCCTGCGGCTGGTCGAAGAGCGCGTGGTTGAGGAACTGGCGGGCGAAGAAGACCTCGCCCTGGAGGTTCGAGATCATGTCGTGCAGCAGGTATTCGCGTTCCATCAGCTCCTTGCCCGGCCCGTCGTTGATGTCGCCCACGAGGATGATCGAGGGATCGGCCTCCTGGCGGAACCGGTGGTCGATATAGCTGCGGATGTTCTGCGCCTCGGAGGTGAGCTTGATGCGGGCGGCATGGGATTTGGCAAGGTATTTCTGCACCGTCTTCAGCTTGGCATAGTCCTCGAAATCCTCGTCGGGGCGGCGGGCGCGGGGCTTTTGCTTGACGAACTTGCTTTTCAGATGCGCGCCGATGACTTCATGGCTGACACCGCCGAAGGTGAAGCGCAGCACCTGCGGGTGGCGGTAGAACCGGTGCGCGCCGCGGGTGGCGACCGGGACGTCGCGTACTTCGCCGATCGTCTGCAGCCGGGGCATCGCGACCGACCAGCTGCCGTCGGGTTGGATCGACGCGGATTCCGCCGCGGTGAAGGCGCGCCACACCGCCACCGGCAGGAGCCGCGGCTGGAGTTGCGGCGCGAGCGTCTTCCTGACGAGGAACCACAGCCATTGCTGCCCACCGATCGCGTAATCCTCGCCCGGCGGGCGGGTGACGAGGTGATAGTCGGGCAGGACCGCGGCCGCGAAGGCCAGCGCCGCGGCTTCTCCCGCCGGCGCCTCGCACAGGAACAGGATGTCGGGATCGAGCCGCGCGACGAGCGCGGAGAGCGCCGCCATGCGGTGCTGCGCCTCGGCGAGCATCGGCGCGGTCCCGGCGAAGAGCCGCTCGCCGGGCGCGTATTTGCCGGCGATCACGCCCCAGTCGTAATCGAGCCATTCGGCGTTCCAGGTGGTAAGCTTCATTGAAATCTCCTGCATCGAATGGGAAAAGTGTCGCATCCAGAGGCCGGTGGGGCAACGGAGCGCAGTCGGGGGATTTGCAATTATTCAATTTGCTAATCGCCTTCGGCGAAAATTTTGCAAATTTTCGCAAATCCGCTTTGAGCGGGACGCCGCTCGCGCTAGGTTGCGGCCAACGCGAAGGGGGAGAGCATGAAAGACATCCTGGAACAGCTTGAAGCACGCCGTCATACCGCCCGACTCGGCGGCGGCCAGCGCCGGATCGACGCCCAGCATGCGCGCGGCAAGCTGACGGCGCGCGAGCGGATCGAGCTCTTGCTCGACGAGGACTCGTTCGAGGAGTTCGACATGTTCGTCTCCCACCGCTGCATCGACTTCGGGATGGAGAAGGACCGGCCCTCGGGCGATGGTGTCGTCACCGGCTGGGGCACGATCAACGGCCGCATGGTCTATGTCTTCTCGCAGGATTTCACCGTGTTCGGCGGCTCGCTGTCGGAGACCCACGCCCAGAAGATCTGCAAGATCATGGACATGGCGATGCAGAACGGCGCGCCGGTGATCGGGCTGAACGATTCGGGCGGCGCGCGCATCCAGGAGGGGGTCGCCTCGCTTGCCGGCTATGCCGAGGTGTTCCAGCGCAACATCATGGCCTCGGGCGTGGTGCCGCAGATCTCGGTGATCATGGGCCCCTGCGCCGGCGGCGCGGTCTATTCGCCGGCGATGACCGACTTCATCTTCATGGTGAAGGACAGCTCCTACATGTTCGTCACCGGGCCCGACGTGGTGAAGACCGTGACGAACGAGATCGTGACCGCCGAGCAGCTGGGCGGGGCCTCGACCCATACCAGGAAGAGCTCCGTCGCCGACGGCGCCTTTGAAAGCGATGTCGAGGCGATGGTCGAGATCCGCAGGCTGTTCGATTTCCTGCCGCTCAACAACCGCGACCGGGCGCCGACCCGGCCGTTCTTCGATGACCCGGCGCGGATCGAGGAAAGCCTCGACACGCTGGTGCCCGACAACCCGAACCTGCCCTACGACATGAAGGAACTGATCCTGAAGGTCGCGGACGAGGGCGATTTCTACGAGATCCAGAAGGACTTCGCCGCCAACATCATCACCGGCTTCATCCG
>JBFKMA010000191.1:0-5171 GCA_041630175.1 Albidovulum sp. | reverse complement strand
GCCCAAGTGGCAGGATCAGTGAGGTCACCCGTGCAGAACCCCTACAACACCGATCTGGACCGCAATCCGGCGAACCACCAGCCGCTCACGCCGCTCACGTTTCTCGAACGCGCGGCCAGCGTCTTCCCCGACCACACCGCAATCGTTCACGGCGCGCTGCGGCGCAGCTACGCCGAGTTCTACGCACGGTCGCGGCGCCTCGCCTCGGCCTTGACCAAGAACGGGATCGGGCGCGGCGACACGGTGTCGGTCCTCTTGCCCAACACGCCGGCGATGCTCGAATGCCATTACGGCGTGCCGATGTGCGGCGCGGTCCTGCATTCGATCAACACCCGGCTGGACGCGGCGATCATCGCGTTCCAGCTCGACCACGCCCTGTCCAGGGTCGCTATCGTGGACCGCGAGTTCATGCCGCTGATGCAGGAGGCGCTTGCCCTTGCCACGGTGAGGCCCGTCGTCATCCAGTACGACGATCCCGAATACGACGGTGAGCAGACCCATTTCGAGGCCGCCGATTACGAGGTGTTCCTGACCCGTGGCAACCCGGATTTCGCCTGGCTGATGCCCGAGGACGAGTGGGACGCGATCTCGATCAACTACACTTCCGGCACGACCGGCGACCCCAAGGGCGTCGTCTCCCATCACCGGGGGGCCTACCTCCTGGCGCAGGGCAATGCGCTCACGACCTCGATGCAGAAACACGCGGTCTATCTCTGGACCCTGCCGATGTTTCACTGCAATGGCTGGTGTTTCCCCTGGACGATGTCGGCCATCGTCGGCACCCATGTCTGCCTGCGGCAGGTGCGGGCCGAACCGATCTGGAATGCGCTTGCCGACGAAGGTGTGACCCATCTCTGCGGCGCCCCCATCGTGATGTCGCTGATGATCTCGGCGCCGGATGACATCAAACGCAATCTCGACCAGACCGTACAATTCTTCACCGCCGCCGCGCCGCCGCCCGAAAAGCTGCTGGCCGACATGCGGGATGCCGGCTTCGATGTGACCCATCTTTACGGGCTGACGGAAACCTACGGTTCCGCAGTGGTCAACGACTGGCACGAAGTCTGGTCAGGACTGCCCCGGGCCGAGCAGGCCGCGCTGAAATCCCGGCAGGGTGTGCGCTACCTGGCGCTGGAGCAACTGGAGGTTCTGGACCCCGAAACGATGCGGCCCGTGCCGCGCGACGGCCAGACCATGGGAGAGGTCATGTTCCGCGGCAATGTCGTCATGAAGGGCTATTTCCGCAATCCCAAGGCGACGCAGGAGGCCTTCGCCGGCGGCTGGTTCCACTCCGGCGATCTGGGGGTCATGCATCCCGACGGCTATGTCCAGCTCAAGGACAGATCGAAGGACGTCATCATCTCGGGCGGGGAGAACATCTCCTCGATCGAGGTCGAAGAGGCGCTGTATCGGCATCCCGCTGTCGCGGTCGCTGCGGTGGTTGCCATGCCCCATGACAAGTGGGGCGAAACGCCCTGCGCCTTTGTCGAACTTGCCGCGGGCCAGAAGGCGGATGCAGAAGAGCTTCGCGCGTGGTGCCGTGATCATCTTGCCCCTTACAAGGTTCCCGGCAGGTTCGTCTTCATGCCCGTTCCCAGGACATCGACTGGAAAGATCCAGAAATTCGTCCTGCGCGAGCAAGCAAGGGAAATTGCGACCCGATGAGGGAATCAACTTTCCATCCTATTGGTTCGGCGTTCGGTAATGGGACTGTTGGGACGCGTGGTGTGACATTCATCCACCGCCGCGGTCGAAACGGCGTGTCCGGGGTGGCCCGACGCCGGTCGCCATGCGGAGGCACAAATCTGGTAGGGCGCTGTGATGGCTCTGCGCAAGACGCCAGTAATGCCGTTTGCCAAGAGCATCCGGAATGTCCCTGCTTGGCAGTCACCCGATCCGATCGCGGTGCTGCACCATGCACCAACATCCGGTTCGGAGGGCCGCGCTGCAGCATTTTCAAGCTGGGGGAAGGTCTGGATAGGGCCGTACGGGCCGGGATGCGCCCGATCAGATACGTCGCTCACGCTGCGCCGCCGCATGGCGGCTAGCCGAAATGTTCGCGCACATGATCGCGCATTTCATCGTATCGTATGGCGCGGACCCTTGACCGGGTAAGGACGGATTGTCCAGCCAGAGTGAGGAGGCGGGCAAGCTGCCCGGCGTTACGGGGCTCGCGGGTGCCGAGCGACACCTTGATGTGTCCGCGTTTTTGAGCCGGGTGGCAGTCCGCTGGCAACGGGAAGCGGAAGTAGAAAATGCCGTGCCGGGAAGTGCACAGATAGGCAGCAAGGCGCATGATGTGTCCCACCATTGTGGCCCACCGGCGGTTCATGCAGCCTAAGTCTTTGGTTTTGGGGGGAATGGTGGGCGACCCTGGAATCGAACCAGGCATGGGTCTCCCCGGCGGAGTTACAGTCCGCTGCCGCACCTTGCAGCACGTCGCCCGACGCGGGGCCGGAATACGCGAGGGGCAGGGGGGCGTCAAGAAAGAAAATCCGGCCCTTCGGGCTTGCCTCGCCGGGCCCGCCGGCGCATTCTGCGCCGCTATCGAAAAGGGGGCGCGAGGCCATGAAGAAACCCGCCTGGGTGATCGAGAAGGAGCGCGCACGGCGCGCCGCGGCGGCCGAGACGGTGTGGCTCTTCGGGCTCCATGCGGTGCGCGACGCGCTGATGAATCCGGCGCGCGAGAAGCTGCGGCTGGTGCTGACGAAGAACGCCGCCGACCGGCTCGGCGACGCGCTCGCGGCGGACGGACCCGCGCCCGAGATCGTCGATCCGCGGAAGTTCGATGCGCATGTGCCGCTCGGCCCGGACAGCGTGCATCAGGGCGCCGCGCTCGAGGTCAAGCCGCTGCGCTGGGGCGGCGTCGAGGAGATCTGCGCGGCGGGTCCCGGTGCGGCGCTCGTCGTGGCTTTGGACCGCGTCACCGATCCGCACAATGTCGGCGCGATCCTGCGTTCGGCCGAGGTCTTCGGCGCCCGCGCGGTGATCGCCCCCGCCCGCCATGCCGCGCCCGAGACCGGGGCGCTCGCCAAGACCGCGAGCGGCGCGCTCGAACGCCAGCCCTATCTGCGGGTCGGCAACCTCGCCGAGGCGCTGGAGCGGCTGAAGGACATGGGCTACCTACTTCTTGGCCTTGACGGCGAGGCCGAGGAGACGCTCGGCGCGGCGCTCGCGGAATCCGGGACGCGGCCGGTGGCGCTCGTCCTCGGGGCCGAGGGGCCGGGCCTGCGCGAGAAGACCCGCGAGACCTGCGACCGGCTGGTGCGCATCCCCCATGCCGGCGGGTTCGGCTCGCTCAACGTCTCGAACGCCGCCGCCGTGGCGCTCTACGCCGCCGCGACCCGGTAGGGAGCGCCGCCCGATCACCCTTTGTCAACGCCCGATCACGCTTGCGGGAGGTACCTTTCGCCGCCGATCGGAGAGTGGCAGATTGAGCGGATGTCCGGGCCACCGCCCGTCACGGAGCCGAAATGAACCTGACCCGACGTGCCCTCTTTGTCGCCGTGCTGATGATTCCCGTCCTGGGCACGATCCTGCGCCCGGCTTCGGCCGGCGAACCGGAGATCTTCGCGCGCGGTGGCGTGGCGATCTCGGGCTATGACCCCGTGGCCTATTTCACCGAGGGCCGCCCGGTCATGGGCAAGTCCGGCCATGCGTTGCATTGGCGCGGCGCGACCTGGTATTTCGCCAGCGCCGCGGCGATGGAGGCCTTCGAGATGAATCCCGCGGCCTATGCGCCGCAATATGGCGGCTACTGCGCCTATGCGATGTCGAAGGGCGCGCTCGCGCCGACCGCCCCCGAGGCCTTCACGATCCATGATGGACGGCTCTATCTCAACTTCTCGACCGAGGTCCGCACGGTCTGGCGCGCCGACATTCCCGGCAATGTCGCCAGGGCCGACCAGCACTGGCCGGCGGTGCTTGGCTGGTAGTTCGTGATCACATCTGCGCGAACGGGCTTTCATTGGGACTTAACCTTCCTACATGATGATATGGAAGCGTGGCATCGGAACAGCTGCGCTTCAATTCACTGTCCCTCGTTCCGCGACTGGCGCCCGTCCTCTTGGATCGGGCGCCTTTTTCTGGCATGGGCGCTGCCATGACAGAGTATTCCGACGCCTACCTCCGCAGGATCCTGACCTCGACCCGCGTGATCGCGATGGTCGGGGTGTCGCCGAATCCGGTGCGGCCGTCCCATTTCGTCGCGCGGTATCTGCGGCTGAAGGGGTTCACGGTGATTCCCGTCAATCCGGGCCATGCCGGGGCGGAGATGTTCGGCCAGCGGGTGCATGGCGACCTTTCCGCGATTCCCAAGGATGTGCGCGTCGAGATGGTCGACATCTTCCGCCGGGCCGAGTCGGTGCCGGCGATCGTGGACGAGGCGCTGGCAGAGTTGCCGAATCTGAAGACGATCTGGATGCAGATCGGCGTCGAGCATCCCGAAGCGGCGGCGAAGGCCGAGGCGGCCGGGCTCCGCGTGGTGCAGAACCGCTGCCCGAAGATCGAGTACCAGCGGCTGTTCGGCGAACTCAGGATGGGCGGCTTCGCGACCGGGGTGATTTCCTCGAAGCTCTGAGCGCCGCGGTGGCGGCGGATGCCTCGCGCCGGAGAGATTCGGCAAGTCAGGGATGGACTACCCGCGCCCGGCCTTCTCGGCGATGCCAGAGGTGCCCTCGCGCCGATCCAGTTCAGCCAGCACCTCGGCCAGCGTCACGTCGCGGGCGGTGAGCATGACGAGCAGGTGGTAGAGCACGTCCGCCGCCTCCGAGGTCAGCCGCGCGCGGTCGCCCTTCACCGCCTCGATGATCGCCTCGACCGCTTCCTCGCCGAACTTCTCGGCGCATTTCTCGGGCCCCTTGGCGAGGAGCTTCGCGGTCCAGGAGCTGTCGGGATCGGCACCCTTGCGGGAAGCGACGGTGGCGGCGAGCCGTTCGAGCGTGGTCATTCGAGCCTCATCGCGATGCCGTGGGCGGCCATGTGCTCCTTGGCCTCGCGGATCGTGTAGTCGCCGAAATGGAAGATCGAGGCGGCGAGCACCGCCGAGGCGCCGCCCTCGGTCACGCCTTCGACCAGGTGGTCGAGATTGCCGACGCCGCCGCTCGCGATCACCGGGATCGTCACGGCGTTCGAGATCGCGCGGGTGAGCGGGATGTTGAAGCCCGAGCGGG
>JBFKMA010000190.1:0-5176 GCA_041630175.1 Albidovulum sp. | reverse complement strand
CCTGTCCTACGTCATCGCCGAGCTTGGCGCCAATTCCTGGCCGCGGCTCGCGAGTGCGGAAAACAAGGATGCCGACCTCCTTGGCTCGATCTCGATCGAACTCGTCGATCCCGACCTCAGGCCCTGGTCGGCCTTCGACTTCATCGCCGATCTGCAGGAGGCCGCGCCGCACCATCCGTTCCTCGAGGAGATGTCGTTCCGCGGCTGGCGCCACGGCCCGGCCGGCGAGACGCTGGACGTGGAACTGTCGGGCGCCGAGGCCGAGACGCTCAAAGCGGCCGCCGAGGCGTTGAAACGCGCGCTCGCGCCCTTCCCCGAGGTCTCGGGGCTGGAGGACAGCCTGCCCTACGACAAGGACGAGCTGATCCTCGAACTGACGCCGCAGGGCCAGGCGCTCGGCTTCACGGTCGAGGCCCTGGGCCGCGAACTGCGCGACCGGCTGACCGGGATCGAGGCTGCGACCTTCCCGGTCGGAATGCGCTCGGCGGCGATCCGCGTGGAACTGCCGAAGGCGGAGCTGACCGCCGATTTCCTCGACCGCATGCTGCTGCCGACGGCGGCGGGCGGATATGTGCCGCTGTCCGATATCGTCACCGTCACCGCGCGCACCGGCTTTTCGACGATTCGGCGCGAGAACGGGCTGCGCGTGGTCTCGGTGACCGGCGACATCGCCGAAGACGACCCTGCGCGCGCCGTCGCGATCCTCGACGCGCTCGGCTCCGAGATCCTGCCGCGGATCGCCGCGGATCACGGCGTCGGCTACCACCTCGCGGGCCTGAGCGAGCAGGAGGGCACCTTCCTGAGCGACGCGCTGGTCGGGCTGCTCGCGGCGCTGGCGGGGATCTACGCGGTGCTGGCGTGGATCTTCGCGAGCTGGACGCGGCCGCTCGTGGTGATGGCGGTCATCCCCTTCGGCCTCATCGGCGCGATCCACGGCCACGTGGTCTGGGACGTGCCGTTGTCGATGTTCTCGGTCATCGGGCTGATCGGCATGTCGGGGATCATCATCAACGACGCGATCGTGTTGATCAGCACGGTCGACGACTACGCCCGGTCGCGGGCGCTGGGCGCGGCGATCGTCGATGCGGTGGCCGACCGGCTGCGCCCGGTGATGCTGACCACCGCGACGACGGTGCTGGGCCTCGCGCCGCTGCTCTACGAGACTTCGCGCCAGGCGCAGTTCCTCAAGCCCACGGTGATCACGCTGTGCTACGGGCTGGCCTTCGGGATGGTGCTGGTGCTCCTCGTGGTGCCGGCGCTCCTGGCGGTGCAGCAGGATATCGGCCGGCTGCTGACCGCACTTCGCCGCGCGCTGAGGAGCCGTGCGCTGCGGCTGCTGGTCCTCGGCGACGCGCTGGCGCTCGCGCTGGCCTTCGCCCTCACGCTCGGCCCGGCGCTCGTCTCCGCCGAGGCGCTGGCGCCGGCGCTGGCGCGGTTCGTCGGCGCGGCGGTGCTGGTGACCGGGGTGAGCGGGGCGATCGGCGCGCTGCTGCTCAGGCGCCGGGGCCGCCGGGCTCAGCCGGTGCAGCCCTGAAGCTCGACGACGCGGCCCGCCGCGCCGAAGATCGTGATGCGGATCGTGGAGCGGTCGAGCGCGAAGGGCGCGGCGATGGGCGGCACCATGTCGGCGGTGGTGCGCAGTTCGGCCCCCTCGCGCCGGGTTTCGGCCGGCGACACCCAGACGCTCTGATCGGCCAGTTCGACGACGGTGAACTCGTCGCTCCCGACCGGCGGAATCGTCATGCTGGCGGTCATCCGCATGCCGTCGCGAATCGGTTCGGCCTCGCAGCGCACCGACGAGAGGCCCGCCGCCCCGGCGGTCTCGGGCATCGAGGCGAGGGCGGCTTCGATCATCGGGTCGGGCCGGGCCGTGCGGTCGAGCTCGGCCGAGATCGCGACGGTCATCGGGACACAGACCTCCTCGCAGACGCCGAGTTCGATCTCGGCCGACACCGACATCGGCCGGGCGGGGTCGATGGCGGTGAATTCCATCGGCAGCACCAGTTCGTCGCGATAGCCGATGACCCGGAGCCCGTTGACCTCGAAGACCGTCGGCTTCGGCCAGTGATAGGTGACGCCGGCGATGTTCTCCGACCCGCTCCAGTCGAAGCGCGGCGGAATGCCGGAATCGCCGGGCGCCCGCCAATAGGTCTTCCATCCCGGCGCGAGCGTCAGCCGCAGCGCGGTCATCTGCGTGCCGGCGGTCGTGCGCCAGCCGTCGCGCAGCTCGGCGCGGAGGATGTCGTCGGGGATCCCCTGCGCGCCGGCGGTCACGGCGGCAAACAGGACCGCCCCGCCGGCGATGGCTGCGGAAAGGAGTGTCTTCGTCCACATATATCGCAACCTATGCGGCCGGCCGCCGAATGGAAGTCACAACATCGAAACTCACGAAGAGTTTTCCGGGCCGCGGCTCTTGTATCCATCGGCGACAGGCGCGATCTTGGGGGGAAGGAGATACCGGCATGAACCTCAGTGGCAAGCTCTTGATCGCCATGCCGGGCATGGGCGATCCGCGATTCGAGCACAGCGTCGTCTTCCTCTGCGCGCATTCCGAAGATGGCGCGATGGGGCTGATCGTCAACAAGCCGGCCAAGGACCTGTCGTTCGACGAATTGCAGGACCAGCTCGGCATCGCGCGGACCGAACGGACCCGCGCCATCCGCGTGCATTTCGGCGGCCCGGTGGAACATGCGCGCGGCTTCGTGCTGCATTCCGCCGATTACGGCGGCGAGGGCGCGACGCTGAAGGTGGACGAGCAGTTCGGCATGACCGCGACGCTCGACATCCTGCAGGCGATCGCGGCGGGCGAGGGGCCGAAGTCCTCGATCCTCGCGCTCGGCTACGCCGGCTGGGGTCCGGGGCAGCTGGAAAGCGAGATCCTGGGCAACGGCTGGCTGACCTGCGACGCGGAGCCGGAGCTGGTGTTCTCCGACCAGAACGACAGCAAGTGGAGCCAGGCTCTGAAGCAGATGGGCATCGATCCGGTAAGCCTTTCGTCGGCCGCCGGCCGCGCCTAGAATCGCATTTTCCATCGCAATAGGCGCGACGCCGGGCCTGCCGCCCGCACGGCGTCAGCCGCGCGGCGCGGCGGCGCGGCGCAGGCGGTCGTTGATCGCCCGGCCGAGGCCCTTTTCGGGAACCGGCGAGACCGCGATCCTGCCCTCGGCGCGGGCATCGGCCTCGCGCAGGTAATGGAAGAGGTTCGCCGCCGCCTCGACGAGATCGCCGTTCGGCGAGAGATTGAGGTCCGCATCCGCCGCATCGAGCCCGAAGCCCAGCCAGAACTCGCCCGGCTCCGGCGCGGAGGCATCGAGCCGCAGTGCCGCCGCGGGCGCGTAATGCGATTCGAGCTGGCCCGGCGCGGAGGGCCTGGCGGCATCGCCGCCGGTGGCGAGCGGCCGGCCGAGGCAGCCCTCGATCGCTTCGGCCGGGATGCCGCCGGGGCGCAGCAGCACCGGATCGCCGGCAAGCCCGAGGATCGTCGATTCGAGCCCGACCTCGCAGGCGCCGCCATCGAGCACCGCGGCGATGCGGCCCGAAAGGCCCGCCAGGACATGCTCGGCCCGGGTCGGGCTGACCTTGCCGGACGGATTGGCCGAGGGCGCGGCGACGGGCGCGCCGAAGGCGCGCAGCAAGCGCTGCGCCAAGGGATGAGCGGGCACGCGGACCGCCACCGACGGCAGATCGGCGGTGACGAGCGGCGACAGCCGCGCCGAGGGGCGAACGGGCAGGACGAGGGTGAGCGGGCCGGGCCAGAAGGCCGAGGCGATGCGCTCGGCGGTGGCGTCGAAGAAGGCGACGTGCCGCGCCGCGTCGAGATCCGGGACATGGACGATCAGCGGATTGAAGCGCGGCCGCCCCTTGGCCGCGAAGATCCGCGCCACCGCGAGGTCCGAGCGCGCATCGCCGCCGAGGCCGTAGACCGTCTCGGTCGGGAAGGCGACGAGCTCGCCGGCCCCGAGCAGGCCGGCGGCGCGGGCGATGCCGTCTTCGGTGGGCTGAAGGGTCTCGGTTCTCATCCGTCCGTGTTATTGACGCAGCGTTGCGGTTGATGCTTGCTGGCCCGGCCGCAATGATGCGGGCCGACGGAAACCACATACGCGCCGGGGCGAGGCTTGCCAAGGCGCGCCGAGAGGAGTGACCGATGCCGTTTCACGCGCCACTGACCGATATCCGGTTCATCCTCGACCATGTCGTGCCATTGGCGCCGGTCGCGGCCACCGAACGCTTCGCGGAGGCGACGCCCGACCTCGCCGAGGCGGTGCTGACCGAGGCGGCGAAACTCTGCGACACGGTGCTGGCGCCGGTGCAGCGCGCTGGCGACCTGACGCCCGCGCGGCTCGAGAACGGCGTCGTGCGGACCTCGCCCGGCTTCGCCGAGGCCTATGCGGCGATCCGCGAGGGCGGCTGGATCTCGGTCTGCGCGCCGGCGGAATACGGCGGCATGGGCCTGCCGCAATCGCTGAACATGGCGATCCAGGACATGATGGCGGGGGCCTGCCTGTCGTTGCAGCTCAGCCCCTTGATGACTCAGGGCCAGATCGAGGCGCTGGAGCACCATGCGAGCGCGGAACTGAAGGCGCTCTACCTGCCGAAGCTGATCTCGGGCGAATGGGCCGGCACGATGAACCTGACCGAGGCGCAGGCCGGCAGCGACGTCGGCGCGCTGCGGGCGAAAGCCGAGCCGAACGGCGACGGCACCTATGGCATTACCGGCCAGAAGATCTTCATCAGCTGGGGCGACAACGATTTCACCGAGAATGTCTGCCACCTCGTTCTGGCGCGGCTGCCGGGGGCGGAGGCGGGCACGAAGGGCATCAGCCTCTTCATGGTGCCGAAATTCATCCCCGACGCGGAAGGCAGGCCGGGCAAGGCGAACAGCCTCTCGGTGGTGAGTCTTGAGCACAAGATGGGGCTGCACGGCTCGCCCACCTGCGTGATGGCCTACGAGGGCGCGACCGGCTGGCTCGTCGGCGAGGAACACCGGGGCATGGCGGCGATGTTCACGATGATGAACAACGCCCGGCTCGGCGTCGGGGTGCAGGGCATCGGCGTCGCCGAGGCCGCCTGCCAGGCGGCGGCCGGTTATGCCGCCGAACGCCAGCAGTTCGGACCGATCATCGAGCATGCCGACGTGCGCCGGATGCTGGGCGAGATGCGCGCCGACACCTTCGTG
>JBFKMA010000189.1:0-5180 GCA_041630175.1 Albidovulum sp. | reverse complement strand
GTGCGCATATGCCGAACGATTCCGCGGCGCGGAGGGCGCTGATCCGCGCCAATGCCGAGCCCTGCCAGCTGCACAATAACTGCTCGGGCAAGCATGCGGGCTTTCTCACGCTGGCGCGGCATCTCGGCGCCGGCCCGGAATATACCGAGATTGGCCACCCGGTGCAGCAGGCGTTCCGCGCCGCCTTCGAGGAACTCACCGAGCTTGACAGCCCCGGCCACGGCATCGACGGCTGCTCGGCGCCGAACTTCGCCACGACGGTCCACGGGCTCGCCCGGTCGATGGCGTTCTTTGCCGCCGCCGACCCTGAGGGCTCCGCGCGCGAGCGCGGCGCGGCGCGACTGACGCGCGCGATGGGCGCTTGGCCGGAGCTCGTGGCCGGCGAGCGGCGGGCCTGCACCGAGCTTATGCGCGCGATGGGTGGCCGGGTGGCGGTTAAGACCGGGGCCGAGGGGGTTTTCGTCGCGATTTTGCCCGGGATGCGGCGCGGCATCGCGCTGAAGATCACCGATGGCGCGACGCGCGCCTCCGAGGCGGCGATCACCGCGCTCCTCGTGCATCTCGGCGCGCTCGCGCCTGGCGATCCGGTGGCGCGGCGCTTCCTCCACCCGCCGGTGCGCAGCTGGCGCGGGCTGGAGGCCGGCGAAATGCGGCTCGCGCCCGGCTTCGCGGCCTGAAGCCGGCCGGGCGCGGCGCGTCACATCTGCATCGCCTCGGCGACCTCCACCGACCCGCCGGAGGCGAGGATCGGGCAGCCCCTGGCGATCTCGACGGCCTTGTCCATCGATGCGGCATCGATCAGCGAATAGCCCGAGATCGGGTTGGCGCCGCCATTGTCGGCGACGCCGTTTGCCGAGACTGTCTTCGACAGCCCGACCGGATTGCCGCCGTCGATGACGGCGGGTCCGATTCCCTCGAACCATTTCATCCAGGCGGCCATGACCTTCTGGCCCTCTTCCGGCGTCGCAGGCTTGGCGCCGCCATGATAGGCGAAGACGAACTTCGGCATGTCGGTCTCCCTTTGCTCATGCCGGAGCGAGTTGCCGCTCCAGCTTCTTCAGGCAGGATGTCCAGCCCTCTTCATGGCGCTGTGCCGCCTCGGCGTCGGGCAGGTCCACATGGTCGAGGACGAGCCGCGTCCGGTCGCCGGCCAAGGGCTCGAGCGCGAGCGTGACGTGGCTTTCCGGCCCGCGCCGGTCCGCCTCGTCGTGCCAGGCCCAGGTGAAGCCCACCGAGGTCTTCGGGCGCACATGAGTGACCTGGCCCGAGACCTTGTAGCGCTGGCCCTCCGCCCCGACCATCACCGAATGCCACGGCCCGAGCCGGGTGAAGTCGAGATTGTGGTCGGGCACCGTCAGGCCCTCGGGACCCCACCACTGGATGAGGCCCTCGGGCGTGGAGATGAACTCCCAGAGCCTGTCGAGGGTCACGTCGAGGTCGCGTTCGAGGCGTAGATCGGCCATTGCGGTCACTCCTTGCTGCGGTTGCCGAGCGCGGTTTCCAGCCGGTCGAGGCTGCCTTGCCAGAACTCCCGGTGCCCGATCACCCAGGCGGAGATTGCCCGAAGCGGCTCCGGCGCCACCGCGTAGATGCGCCGCGGCCCGTGGATTCGCTGGGTCACGATTCCCGCCTCGCGCAGGACCTTCAGGTGGCGCGAGATCGCCGGCGCGGAGATCTCCGCCACGTCGGCGAGGTCGCCCGCCGACTGTTCGCCGCGGTCGAGCAGACGCTCGACGATGGCGAAGCGGGTCGCGTCGGAGAGGGCGGCGAAGATGGCGGGCAGCTGGGGCATGGCTTAATTATTTCTGATTCAGTTAATTAACGCAACAGTTAAATTATGGCGGTTCCACACCCGGCCGAGTCATCGGAG
Source organism: Albidovulum sp. (assembly GCA_041630175.1). GTDB lineage: Bacteria > Pseudomonadota > Alphaproteobacteria > Rhodobacterales > Rhodobacteraceae > Albidovulum. The sequence goes on along the minus strand of JBFKMA010000189.1, from coordinate 3,310 downwards.
CGCCCGCAAGCGGGCGCACGCCTATGTCTCGCGTCCCGCGCGCGGGACGCTCGGGTTGGCCTCCGGCGGAGGTATTTGGAAACAGAAGAAGAGGTGGTGCGTTCCGATCAGGCGAATTCGTCGATCGAATAGCCCTGGATATAGAGCAGCGCCGTCAGGTCGCCGTGGTTGACGCGGATGTCGCACTCGGCCGCGACCGAGGGCTTGGCATGGAGCGCGACGCCGGCGCCGGCGAGGCCGAGCATGCCGAGGTCGTTGGCGCCGTCGCCCACCGCGATCACCGCGTCATGGCCGATGCCGAGCCGGGCCGAGATGTCCTCCAGCGCCGCGACCTTGGCCTCGCGGCCGAGAATCGGGCGGGCGACGTCGCCGGTCAGGCGGCCGTCCGCCGTCAGAAGCGTGTTGGCGCGGGTCTCGTCGAAGCCGAGATCGGCCGCGACCGCCGCGGTGAAGGCCGTGAAGCCACCCGAGACCAGCACCGCGTAGCCGCCATCGGCCTTCATCGTCGCGATCAGTTCGCGCCCGCCCGGCGTGTAGGTGATACGTGTCGCGAGAACCTCGGCGATGACCGTCTCGGGCAGGCCCTTCAGAAGCGCCACCCGCTCGAGGAGCGCGCCCTCGAAACCGATCTCGCCGTTCATCGCGCGGGCGGTGATCTCGGCGACCCGGGCGCCGACGCCGGCCATGTCGGCCAGCTCGTCGATGCATTCCTGCCCGATCATCGTCGAATCCATGTCGGCGATGAGCATTTTCCGGCGCCGCCCCTCGGCCTTCTGCACCACGAGGTCGACGCCTTGTCCCTGCAGCCCTTCCCAGGCCTGCCAGCGGTTTTCCGGGAGCGTTGGCACCGCGAATTCGGCGGCGATGCCGGGATTGAGCCACTGCGCCTCGCCGCCCCCCCAGGCGTCGCGCAGCGACTCCACCGCGATGCGGTCGAGATTGGCGCGGGAGGGGCTGGCGATGAGGGTCACGACATGCATGGGAAGTTTCCGATAGTGGACGCGGGGCGTCGCTTTTTGCGGGTCAAGCGGCGCTTTAGATCACTTTTCCGGCTTGTGCCAGCCCCGCCGCCTCTCTATTTCCGGCCGTGGGACACCCCTCCCCAACGAGGGGCGCTTATCTGGAAGGATACCATGAGCGAACTGACGACCCCGGCCGCGCGGCCGGCAAACCCGCGCTTCTCCTCCGGCCCCTGTGCCAAGATTCCCGGATATTCGCTGGCCATGCTCGCCGACGCCCCCCTGGGCCGGTCGCATCGCGCCGCGGTGGGCAAGGCCAAGCTGAAGGAGGCGATCGAGCTCACCCGCGAGGTGCTCGGCGTGCCCGCCGACTACCGCATCGGCATCGTTCCCGCCTCGGATACCGGCGCGGTCGAGATGGCGCTGTGGTCGCTTCTCGGCGCCCGCGGCGTCGAGATGCTGGCCTGGGAGAGCTTCGGCGAGGGCTGGGTCACCGACGTGGTCAAGCAGCTCAAGCTCGATGCCACGGTGCGCAAGGCGCCCTACGGCGAGATCGTCGATTTCACGCAGGTCGATTTCGCGCGTGACGTGGTCTTCACCTGGAACGGCACGACCAGCGGAGTGCGGCTGCCGAGCGGCGATGCGATCCCGGCCGACCGGCAGGGGCTGACGATCTGCGACGCGACCTCGGCCGCCTTCGCGATGGAGCTGCCGTTCGACAAGCTCGATGTGGTGACATTCAGCTGGCAGAAGGTCTTGGGTGGCGAGGGCGCGCATGGCGTGCTGATCCTCTCGCCCCGCGCGGTGGAGCGGCTGGAAAGCTACACCCCGGCCTGGCCCTTGCCGAAGATCTTCCGGCTGACCAAGGGTGGCAAGCTCATCGAGGGCATCTTCGCCGGCGAGACGATCAACACGCCGTCGATGCTTTGCGTCGAGGATTACCTCGTCTCGCTGAAATGGGCGAAAGACGTCGGCGGGCGCAAGGCGCTGATCGCGCGGGCCGACGCCAATGCCAAGGCGGTGCGCGACTTCATCGCGGACAAGGACTGGATCGCCGATCTCGCCATCGATCCGGCGACGGCCTCGACGACGAGCGTGTGCCTGAAGTTCACCGATCCCCGCATCGCCGACGGCGCGACCTTCGCCAAGGCGGTCGCCAAGCGGCTGGAGGGCGAGGGCGTGGCCCTCGATGCCGGCGCCTATCGCGATGCGCCTCCGGGTCTCAGGATCTGGTGCGGATCGACGGTCGAGACCGCGGACGTCGCGGCGCTGATGCCCTGGATCGAATGGGCCTATCGGGCCGAGATCGCAGCGCTTCACGCCGCCGCCTGATCCCATGATTTTCCGTCCCCGCGGCTCGCGGGGACATTCCCCAATCCCCCGCGAATCGCGGGACCGATATCAAGGACCCTGACATGGCTCCCAAAGTTCTCGTATCCGACAAGCTCAGCGAAACCGCCGTCCAGATCTTCCGCGACCGCGGGGTAGAGGTCGACTACCTGCCCGATCTCGGCAAGGACAAGGACCGGCTTCTCGAGGTGATCGGCCAGTATGACGGCCTCGCCATCCGCTCGGCCACCAAGGTCACCGAGAAGCTGCTGGCCGCCGCCGCCAACCTCAAGGTCGTCGGCCGCGCCGGGATCGGCGTCGACAACGTCGACATCCCGGCGGCCTCGAAGAAGGGCGTGATCGTGATGAACACGCCCTTCGGCAACTCGGTCACCACCGCCGAGCACGCCATCGCGATGATGTTCGCGGTGGCCCGGCAACTGCCCGAGGCCAGCGTCTCCACCCATGGCGGCAAGTGGGAGAAGAACCGCTTCATGGGCGTCGAGCTCTTCAACAAGACGCTCGGCGTGATCGGTGCCGGCAATATCGGCTCGATCGTCATCGACCGGGCGCACGGGCTCCACATGAAGGTCGTCGCCTACGATCCGTTCCTCAGCGAGGAGCGCGCGAAGACCCTCGGCGTGACCAAGGTCGAGCTCGACGAGCTGCTGGCGCGGGCCGATTTCATCACCCTGCACGTGCCCCTGACCGACAAGACCCGCAACATCCTGTCCAGGGACGCCATCGCCAAGACCAAGAAGGGCGTGCGGATCATCAACTGCGCCCGCGGCGGACTGGTGGACGAGGCCGCGCTGGCCGAGGCGCTGACCTCCGGCCATGTCGCCGGCGCCGCCTTCGACGTCTTCGAGGTCGAGCCCGCGACCGAAAGCCCGCTCTTCCATCTCCCGAATGTCGTCGTCACCCCGCATCTCGGCGCCTCGACCACCGAGGCGCAGGAAAACGTCGCCCTGCAGGTCGCCGAGCAGATGTCGGACTACCTGCTCACGGGCGCGGTCCAGAAT
>JBFKMA010000188.1:0-5198 GCA_041630175.1 Albidovulum sp. | reverse complement strand
GTCATGGCGCCGTAGCCCCAGGTATTCGCAACCCCCGCCACCGTGGTCGAGTGGCAGATCCGCGCCTGGTGATCGACGTTGTTCGATCCCCAATAGGCGGCGAACTTGCGGAACAGGTAGGCGCCTTCGTTGGAGAACTTGGCCGAGCCGAGCCAGTAGACGCTGTCAGGCCCGCTTTCCTCGCGGATCTTCAGCATCTGGTCGCCGACGGCGTTGATCGCCTCGTCCCAGCTGATCCGCTTCCACTCGCCGCCTTCCTTCTTCATCGGATACTTGAGGCGGCGTTCGCCATGCGCGTGTTCGCGCACCGAGGCGCCCTTGGCGCAGTGTGCGCCGAGATTGAACGGGCTGTCCCAGCCGGGCTCCTGCCCGATCCAGACGCCGTTATCCACTTCGGCGATGATCGTGCAGCCGACCGAGCAATGGGTGCACACGGTCTTTACCGTCTCGACGGCGCGGGCAACGGCGACCTGCGCATCGGCGCGCCGCACGGTTCCGGCCGTCGCGCCGAGCGCGGCCAGCCCCCCGATCGCCAGCCCCGACCCGCGCAGGAAGGCCCGCCGGTCAACCGTGGCCTTGCCGGCCGTCGCCAGGAACGGCACCGCCTGGGTCTGCCTGACACCTCCGCTCGTCTTTTTCCTGAGCATCGTCATCTCCCTTGCTGGTCCGGCACCGGGCCGGTGGCTGGGTTGTCCTCCTGCCCGCGGCCCCGAGGGCCGGCGGGCTGGCCCGGCATCAGAACCGGGCGCTGTCGTAATAGGCGCGGGTATGGGCGGTGTCCTGGAGCCGCGTGTCCTTGGTGGCCTCGGTCTCCGCCTCGGCGGCACCGGCCCCAAGCGTCGTCGCGGCCGCGGCCGCAGGCGCCGCAGTGGCCGCGAGTTTCAGGAATTCACGCCGGCTCGCCTTGTCGCCTTGCTTCGTCTTGGGCATCTGTTTCCTCCCTCCAATTCGCACCGCGGATCGCTCCGCCGCTGCCGGCGCGGGCCATCCCGCCCGCACCCGCCGTTTCTCATGCCCCGCTCATGCGGAACGCCTCGCTTTCGATCTCGGTGAACAGCCGCCCGAGCGTGCCGACGGGCGTGTAGAAGACCGAATGTTTCGCGCCTTCGAGATCGGCGAAGAAGTGCTTCGCCCAGGGCGCGATATGCCGGTTGAAGAACTCCTTCTGGCGCGGCAGCGGCACCGGCGCGCCGAAGCGCCCGGTGATCAGCCCCGCCATCATCTCCATCAGGCTCGCAATATTGTCCTCGGGCTCGTAGACGTTCGGCGCCCGGCTGATCCCCAGGGCCGCCATGTCGCGCCGCAGAAGCGCGAGCGGCTTTTCGTTGAGAAAACCGGTCAGGTAGTAGCTCGCATAGGGCAGGAGCTCGCCGCGGCCGAGGCCGATGAACAAAGCGGTGAATTCCCGCTCCACCGCGACCGGATTCACGGACCGAGCGAGCTTGGCGAGAGTTGCGATGGCCTTGCCGAGCGGCGTGTCGTCGCCCGTCAGGCCGGCGCTCCGCGCCAGAAGCTCGCGGTCGGGCGGCGTCGCCAGCAGCGCCGAGAGGAAGCCGTAAAGATCGGCCCGCATCCGGTCCTCCTCGGCGATGCCGAAATCCATTGCGGGTGCGTCGGTCATCCGTGTTCCTCACCTTGGTTCGTGCCGGGGAACGAAAAACGCATGTGCCGGCGCGGCTCTGCCGCCGGGCCGGCCTCCGGCGCGGCCGCGGCGGCCACCGCCTCGGGCTCTGGCTCGGTTGCGACTTCGACCTCGGGCGAAGGCGCGGCGGGCTCCTCCGCGCCGGGTTGGTCCAGGGCCGTGACGTGCCGCAGCATGCCGCGGCCGACCTGATAGGCGGACCGCATCCCCGGCAGCACCATCGCGGCGTCGGAATAGTCCTCGCCGTGATCGACGAGACCGTCGAGGTTCGCCAGAACCGGATTCGACCGCCACAGCCGGCGCAGCGCGCGCCGGCGGATGCGTTCGGGAACCGCCGCATCGAGGAAGGCGGCGAAGTCGTCGCCCTGCCCCAGCCCGTCGGGATCGGGGAGCCCCAACTCGGCGAGGATCGCCTCGTCGCTTTTCCCCGCCGCGGCACTCTCGCGCGCGGTCTCGGCGGCCTCCGCCTCGGCGGTGCGCGCCGTGACCGCTTCGGCCTCGGCCTCGGCCCGCACGGCGGCGCGGCGGCGGGTCCAGAAATCATCGCCCTGCGCGAGGTCCGCCATCACGCCCCTCCCCGCGTTGCCATGCCGGGCGCGCGGTAGACGTCGGAAAGCTGCCGGATCCTGGCGTCGCCTTTCCCGTCCTCGACCCGATCGACCCGCTGCCGGTCGCGCTGGCGCTTCACGAAGGGTTCCTCGACATGGTGACGCGCCACGAAGTCGGCGACCCAGGCGACCATGCCAGGGGGCATCGCCACGCGCTCCACCAGTCCGTCGCCGCTGTCGAGATAATCCTGCCCCTCGAATGGCGAGGCGGTGACCGCGACCGCGCGCCAGGGCAAGTCGTCGTCCGCATTCGTGTCCTCTCGCAGGACGACGATGACGCCCGGCGGATCGGAGGCGAGCGCGACCCGGTAGGCTTCGGTATCGGAGGACCAGAGATCGAGCGTCAGCGTGGCGGCGTGATAATCCACGACCTCACCTTCGCGGCGCAACTCGCGCCACTGCGCAGGCCCCGCGCCGGGCAGCACCGCCACGACCTTCCACGCCCACTTCGCCCACCGCGTCACCCCGGGAGATTTCCGGACGACGACACCGACGGGCAAGCTCGCGCGAACCAGCGCCATAACGGTTAACAAACCTCCCCTTTGGCTCCGACCCTGTCCCGGCCGGTACCCTTCAGCAAGAGTTACCCAACCTTCGGCCTTCTCCAAGGGAAATCGAATCGAATCTCGAAAAAGTGCTCGACAATTCCGAATCCGGGTTCCTCGCGCGGATTCCGGCGCGCCGCGCAACGGATTGCAGAACCAAAAAAACCTGTATGTTTTACTCGGGATACCCGCGCCGGCCCCGCGAACCGAATCACCCAGGATCACGAGAATTTTGCCTTTACGCAGCACGGGTATTCGTGCCTAGCTTCAGGTGGCGGCCTGGCCCGGTCCGAAGCACGGCCACGCGCCGCTTTGGGGGGGAATACATGCCCAAGCACCTCGTCCTGTGCGATTGTCTCGGCAGTCAGAAGATCGACGCCGGCGCGCTCGGCCGGGCCACGGGTCTGACCTGTTCGCGCATCCATACGGCACTTTGTACCCGCGAGATCGCCGCCGCCGCCAAGGCGGTCGAGGCCGGCGACGCGGTCATCGCCTGCGGGCAGGAGGCCGGGCGCTTCGCCGAACTGGCCGCCGATCTCGGCCTTTCCGCGCCGGATTGCGTCGATATCCGCGACCGCGCCGGCTGGTCGGACGATGCCAGAACCACGCCGAAGATGGCCGCGCTTTTGGCCGAGGCGCTCTTGCCCGGACCACCGGCCAAGAGCCTCGACGTCGCCTCCGACGGCACCTGTCTCATCGTCGGGCGCGGCGCCACCGCGCTGCCCGCCGCCGAGCGGCTGGCCGAGGCGCTGGCGGTCACGGTGCTCCTGACCGACGACGCTGACCTGCCCTACACGCGCGGATATGAGATCGTGCGCGGCCGCCTCGCCTCGGTGACCGGGACGCTCGGGCAGTTCACGCTGCGGTTCGACGGGCTCAGGCAGCTGCAGCCGGGCGGGCGCGGCGGCTTCGGCTTCGGCGAACCGCGCGACGGGGCCGAGACGCAGTGCGCCGTCATTCTCGACCTCTCGGGCGAGGCGCCGCTCTTTCCCGCGCCGCACAAGCGCGACGGCTATCTGCGCGCCGATCCCGGCGATCCGGGGGCCGTAGCAGGGGCGGTCTTCGAGGCCGCCCAGCATGTCGGCACCTTCGAAAAGCCGCTCCATGTCGCGCTCGCGCCGGAGCTTTGCGCCCATTCCCGCGCCGGCCAGATCGGCTGCACGCGCTGCCTCGACGCCTGCCCGACCGGCGCGATCCGCCCCGATGGCGACCATGTCGCGGTGGATCCGCTGGTCTGCGCCGGCTGCGGTGCCTGTTCGGCGCTCTGCCCTTCGGGCGCGATCAGCTACGACGCGCCACCCGTCGCGCATCTCCTGCGCCGCATCCAGACCCTGTCCACGACCTATCTGGCCGCCGGCGGCACGTCGCCCCGGCTTCTGGTCCACGACGCCGAGCATGGCGCCGAGATGATCGCGCTCGCCGCGCGTTTCGGACGCGGCCTTCCGGCCGATGTCCTGCCGCTCTCGGTCGAGGCGCTCGCCGGCTTCGGCCATGCCGAGATGCTCGCTTCCCTCGCCGTGGGCTTTGTCGCGGTCGATGTCCTGCTCGCGCCGCGCAGCGATACCGACACGCTGTCGCGCGAAAGCGCGCTGGCCGAGGCGATGGGCGGCGCGGGCCGCATCCGGCTTCTCGACCTCGCCGATCCCGACGCGCTTTCCGACGCGCTCTACGGGACCGCGCCCGAGCCGCTTTCGATCGAACCCGTGCTGCCGCTCGGCAACCGCCGCCAGGTCGCGAGGCTGGCCGCCAAGGCCCTGTTGCCGGACGAGAAGGAGCCGTTTCCCCTGCCCGACGGCGCGCCCTACGGCGCGGTCATCCTCGATACCGGGGCCTGCACGCTCTGCCTCTCCTGCGCGTCGCTCTGCCCCTCGGGCGCGCTTCTCGACAATCCCGACAAGCCGCAGCTGCGCTTCCAGGAAGATGCCTGCCTGCAATGCGGGCTCTGCGCCACTATCTGCCCCGAGGACGCGATCACGCTCGCGCCGCGCTTCAACCCTGCCGACACCGCACTCGCCCAACTCGTCCTGCACGAGGAGGAGCCGTTCTGCTGCATCGAATGCGGCAAGCCCTTCGGGGTGAAATCGACGGTCGAGAAGATCATGGAAAAGCTCGCCGGCAAGCACGCGATGTTCACCGACAGCGCCGCCGGCCGTCTCATCCAGATGTGCGACGATTGCCGCATCCGCGCGCAGTATCATTCCGAGGCGAACCCCCTCGCGGCCGGCGAACGGCCGAGGCCGCGCACCACCGACGACTATCTCTCGAAACGCCGTGATCACTGATGACGCTGTCAGCGGCTGAAGATATCCGCCCCCAGATCCGCAGCCGGAACGCCGGCGACATAGGCCTGCAGGGCCGCGACCTCGTCCGGCGTGATCTCGACCGGGACGATGGGCGGCGGGC
>JBFKMA010000187.1:0-5208 GCA_041630175.1 Albidovulum sp. | reverse complement strand
GGAACGTAATTCTACCAGTCCGGTGCCAGCCGACCGTCGTCCTTACGAGGCGGCGTGAGATCGGTCATACTGGGCCCATGCCCAGATACGACAGTGTTCTCGACACGATAGGCCGTACTCCGGTGATCCGCATCGACCGGCTCGCGCCGGCCGGCGTGAACCTCTGGGTCAAGGTCGAAGCCTTCAACCCGATGGGCTCGGTCAAGGACCGCCTGGCGCTCGGGATCATCGAGGCCGCCGAGCGCGACGGGTCGCTGAAGCCCGGCCAGACCGTGATCGAGGCGACGAGCGGCAATACCGGCATCGGCCTTGCGATGGTCTGCGCGGCCAAGGGCTATCCCTTGGTCGTGACGATGGCGGAAAGCTTCAGCGTCGAGCGGCGCAGGCTCATGCGCTTCCTCGGGGCCAGGGTGGTCCTGACGCCGGCCTCCGAGAAGGGGACGGGCATGCTCGCCAAGGCGCGCGAACTGGCCGAGAAGCACGGCTGGTTCCTCTGCCGCCAGTTCGAGAACGAGGCCGGGCCCGACTTCCATTCCCGCACCACCGCCGAAGAGATCCTCGCCGGCTTCTCCGATGCGCCGCTCGACTACTGGGTGTCGGGTGTCGGTACCGGCGGCACGATGAAGGGCGTCGCCCGCGTGCTGAAGGAGAAAAGCCCCGCGACCCGGATCGTCGCCGCCGAGCCCGACAACTCGCCGCTGCTCGGCTCGGGCGTGGCGCAGGAGTACTATCCCGACGGCAGCCCGGCCGCCAGCCACCCGGCCTTCCGCCCGCACCTGATGCAGGGCTGGACGCCGGACTTCATCCCGAAGCTTGTGGGCGATGTGATCGAGGCCAGCCATATCGACGAGATCCGCCCCGTTCCCGGCGCCGACGCGCTGCAATGCGCCCGTGACCTCGCGCGAAAGGAGGGCATCTTCTGCGGCATCTCCGCCGGCGCGACCTTCGCCGCCGCGCTCGAGGTCGCGCGCCGCGCGCCCAAGGGTTCGCGCATCCTCGCCATGCTTCCCGACACCGGCGAGCGCTATCTCTCGACGCCGCTCTTCGCCGATATCGGCGAGACGATGACCGCAGAAGAGCAGGCGATCGCCGTCTCGACCCCGCGCTTCCGCTTCGACGCCGCCTCCGCTCCCGCCCCGGTGGCCACCGCCGAGCCGACGGACGCGGCCGTGACCCATGTCGAGGAGCTGATCTCCGATCCCGATCAGCCGGTGGTGCTCTTCGCGCTCGAATGGTGCGAGTTCTGCTGGTCGGTCCGCAAGCTCTTCACCGCCGCCGGCATCGCCTACCGCTCGGTCGATCTCGACGGGCCGGACTACCGCGGGAACGACTGGGGCGGCGCGGTCCGCAAGGCGCTGGCCCGGAAGACCGGCGCGGTGACGATTCCGCAGGTCTTCGTCGGCGGCCGCCATGTCGGCGGCGCGGCCGAGACCTTCGACGCCTTCAACAGCGGCGATCTGCAGCGGCTGCTCGCCGCGATCGGGCAGGCGGTGGACACGGAGGCGGTCGGCGACGCCTACGGCTTCCTGCCCGCCTGGCTGCATCCCCGCAAGCCCGCCGCCGCCTGACTTCGGCGCGGCCCTGAACCGACAGGTGCTTCCATGACCCCGACGACCGAAAGACATTCCGCCAACCGCTGGGTGATCGTGCTGGCGGCATCGGCGATGCTCGCCATCGCGATGGGCCAACTCGTGAACGGGCTCTCGGCGTTCTTCAGCCCGCTCGAGGACGAATACGGCTGGAGCCGCGGCGAGATCGCGCTCATCAACACGGCGGGGCTCATCGGACTGAGCCTCGGCGGCATCGTGATGGGCGTCGTCGCCGACCGGATCAACATCCGCGCCGTGATCCTCACCGGCGCGGCGGCGACGAGCCTGTCGGTGATCGCGGCCTCGCAGGCGACCGCGCTCTGGCAGTTCTACGCGCTGTTCTTCCTCGCCGGCGCGCTTGGCGGCGGCGCGCTCTTCGCACCGCTCTTCGCGCTCGTGGGGGCATGGTTCCGCACCGGCGCGGGCCTCGCGATCGGCATCGCTTCGGCCGGGCAGGCGATCGGCCAGGGCGGCGTTCCCTTCGCCAACGCGCTCCTGATCGAGGGGCTGGGCTGGCGCGGCGCGCTCTTCGCGTTCGGCGTCTTCTCGCTCGTCACGCTGGTTCCGCTGGCGCTCCTGGCCCGGCCGCCGGAGGCCGCCCCGGCGCCCGCCGGACCGCAAGCGCCCGAGACACCGCCGCGCCTGAACCTCAGCACCCTCGTGGTGATGCTGAGCGCCGCGGTGCTGTTCTGCTGCAGCCTGATGTCGGTGCCGCTGATGCATCTCGTGCCGCTGATCGAGGGCTGCGGCATCCCCGCACCCGAGGCGGGAAGCGTCGTCTTCGTGATGATGATCGCGGCGATCGCCGGGCGTGTCGCCTTCGGCAAGCTCGCGGACATGATCGGCACGCTGCCGGCCTATTTCACGGCCTCGGCCTGGCAGACCGGGCTCGTCTTCCTGTTCACCCGGATCGACGATCTGAGCCTGCTCTACGTCTTCGCGCCGATCTACGGCTTCGGCTATGCCGGCGTGATGACCACGGTGCTGACCACGATCCGCACGCTGACACCGGCCGATCGCCGCGGCGGCGCGACGGGGATCATCCTCGCCTTCGGCTGGGCCGGGCACGGGCTCGGGGGTTTCCTCGGCGGCTTCTTCTTCGACCAGACCGGGACCTACGATCTGAGCTTCGCCGCCGCCGCGGCGGCAGGCCTCGTCAACCTCGCGATCGTCGCGGCGCTCTGGCGGCTGGTCGCGGCGCCGTCCGCCGGGGCGGTCCCGACGTTCCGCCGCTTCCGGCCCTGGCCGTTCCCCGTCAGCGCCGCGGCCGTCCGCGCCAGGTGCCGAGCCAGGCCTTGATCCGACCCCAGCCCCCCCGCGCCCGGTCGGCCGCCTCGTCGGCGCGGCGGTCGACGTCCTCCCAGGCCTCGCCGACATCTTCGAGCACCGGGTCGATGGTGCGCTCGCGGAACTGGAGCCACATCCGGCGGAGCATCAGGATCACGAAGGCGAGGAAGACAAAGAGGAAGATGTTGAACCAGGGAATGATCGTCGCATCCGGCCCGTCGACCGGCTTGATCGCAACCGCGTTCGGGAAGGCGGAGAACAGCTCGTTCCGCCAGCCGTAATGCGTGACCGAGACCCATTGCGGATCGGCCCCGGTGGATTTCAGGTCCTCCGCCTCGGTCTGCAGGTTCGCGGTGTCGAACTTGAAATAGGGCGGCCAGGACCAGCCGGTATCCTCGTTGCGGTAGACCATCGGCTTGCCGTTGGGCCGCACGGCCTGAATGAACTGCACATCGCGGTTGATGAGACCGGTGGACTGGTCGTCCGGACTCGACCAGAAGATCCGGGTCCAGTCGCTCAGGTCCTGACGCTCCTGGTAGGTGTTCACGACCCGCACGATGTCGTGCTGCGGCAGCGTGTAGTGAAAAAAGCCGAAGACGATGAGCGCAATCAGCGTCAGGACGGTCCATTTTGCGTATTTCATCTTCGCCTCAGTAATTGGTCAGATAGATCAGGAGCAGCACCGCGAGCGTCGGGATCACGTAGACGAGCCAGATGAGCTTGCGGCGCAGGCTGCGTTCGTAGTCCCGCATGCCCGCCTCGATATAGGCGTCGCGCGCGGCTTCATCACCCCCCGCACCGTCGCCGGCGTCCCATTCCTTCTCCAGCCGCTCGCGCTCGACCGAGCGGGAATAGATCGACAGGAGCACATACATCACCGTCATCGCGATGAAGCCGAAGACGGCGAGGCGGACAAAGGCGATCATCTGCGCTCCTTCCTGACGGCGCCCCACGGGCCGACGATCTCGACGATGTCCCACGGCCCGTCGGACGGCGCCGCCATGCAGGGTTCCAGCCCGAACAGCGCCGTGCGCGCGCCGGCCTTGTCGATCTGGTATTCGCGTTCGAGGTATTCCGCCACGAAGGCCTTCTTCGGCTCGGGCCAGCCGCGATAGCGGTCGTAAAAGAGCTCCTTGTGGCAGATGAAGAGCTGGCGGATATCGAGCGGCGACAGCTCGGCCAGCAGCATGTTGACGAGGTCGCGGTCGGCATGGGGCTTGGCGCGGAGCGTGTAGAAATAGGCCGGATGCGCCGAGGTGATGCGCGGCCAGGGCCCGCCGGTCTCGACCCAGCGCAGGAGCGCGGCGAGGCCGTGGAACTCCTCCGGCAGCTTGCGGCCGAGCGCCGTGGCGGCCTGCCGCAACTCGCGCCGCGAGCCGTGGCCGATGTCGAGCCCGAGGCTCGCGGCGGCTGCGACCACGATGAAATCCATCTTCTGGCGCAGGATCGCCGCGGCATCCGCGCCACGGGCGTTGACGATCGGCTCGACGAGGTCGTTGATCTCGAGGAATTTGGCGATCTGGTTGCGATCCTCCATGTCGAAGACATAGCGGATCGGCAGCGCGCCCAGCGCCGCCTTCGGCCCGACCGGGATCGCGGCGGGATGGTCCACGTCGCGGAAGATGTAGAGCCCGCCGAAATGCGCGGTCCAGAAGTTGCCCTGATCGTAGACGGTGGATTTCAGCGCCACCGGATTGCGCGTCACGTCGCCGGTCTTTTCGGCAAGCTGGATCATCTCGGCGATCAGCACGTCATCCCACCAGCCGTCCTCCTCGGTGCGGAACCGCTCGATGAGGCCCGCGAGCTTCTGCCCCTCGGCGACATGGTTGCCGGTCGTGTCGGCGATCACCGTCACCCGGCGGATATCGAAGAGCCGCGCGGGCGAAGTCAATTCGTAGACGGTGTTCTCCAGCTCGCCCGCCACCGCGTCGCGTGCCGTGAGCGTGAAAAGCTGCGTCTCGTTCTCCTCGATGAAGCGGGTGAGGATGCCGCGCGAGGTGGAGAACTTGGCGTTCAGAAGCGGCGCGTGCTTCTGGTCGGTGGTGAGCAGGATGAACTGCCGGTTGCAGCCGTTGGGGTTGAGATAGAGGTAATCGGAAAACTCGTCGCCGATCTCGGGCGAATAGCCCGAGATGTCGATGTGGAAGTCGGTGAGCTTTGTCTCCTTCCCCGTCAACGCCTTCAGCGCGCGGTTGTAGCGCTCGACGAGCGCCGCGCTCTCGACAGGAACGAGATTGCCGAACATCAGGCCTTTTTCGATGAGGCGTTTCATTCCTGATTTCCGTTTGACGCCGGCAATCTCGCAAGAATCTGCTCAAGATAGTGACGAACT
>JBFKMA010000186.1:0-5220 GCA_041630175.1 Albidovulum sp. | reverse complement strand
TGCTCGTCCCATTCGCGGGGGTCGATGCAGAGGCCGCCCTTCGACCCGCCGAACGGGGTTTCCACCAGCGCGCATTTGTAGGTCATGAGCGCGGCCAGCGCCTCGACCTCGTCCTGATTGACGCTGGTCGCGAATCGGATGCCGCCCTTCACCGGCTCCATGTGCTCGGAATGCACCGAGCGGTAGCCGGTGAAGGTGTGGATCCGGCCCCGCAGGCGGACGCCGAACCGCACCGTGTAGGTCGAGTTGCAGACCCGGATCTTCTCCTCGAGCCCCGGCGACAGGTCCATCACTGCCGCGGCGCGGTTGAACATCAGATCGACGGACTGCCGAAAACTCGGTTCTCCGTTGAAGGCCATAGGATCCTCCCTGAATTGCCGCCGGCCCGATGAGCAGGCCGGGCCAAGCATTGCCGCGGCTGTCGCGCTCGTCGTCAGGACCGCAGCCATGGCGCTGTTTTTTTCTGGCTTTTTGCTTATCAGAGCCGGAACGAAAGGCAAGCCGCAAGCATCCGGCAGGAATTGCGCCGCACGGCATTCCCGAACCGGCCGCGCCGGCACAGCCACGGCAGGCCGGCCGCCCCGACAAGCCGCCACATTTGCGTAAAATTGCGCATGAATGAGCGACCATCCGCCGAAACTGGCCGTGATAGAGCGCCAAACCATGATCAATATCCACCCGCGCGCCGCCTTCTCGCCCCATTCACGCCATATGCCCGGCCGCAGACTCGTGTCACGGGCCGCCGTCAGGGGCGCGCGAGTCGTCGGCTGCGGTTGGGGAAAGGATCAGCGATGGAAAGGACGCCTCGCACGGGCAACTCGGGAGCGGCCGCCGCGCGGACCGCGAACCGGTCCCTGCGTGCGGCCATTCGCCGGTTCCGGCGCGAAGAGGACGGGTCGCTCGTGATCTTCGGCCTCTTCGCCTTCGTGATGATGCTGCTGCTGTCGGGGGTCGCGCTCGATCTCATGCGCTTCGAGGAACGCCGCACGCGGCTTCAGGCCAGTATGGACCGCGCGGTTCGGGCCGCCGCCGAACTCAGGCAGACCACGGAACCGAGGGAGGTCGTCAAGGAGCACTTCCTCAAGGCCGGCCTGACGCCGCCGGCCGATGAGGACATCATCGTCTCCGAGAACACGTCCGGCGATTCCGTCACGGTGAAGCTCCAGACCTTGGAACAGCTTCCGACCTGGTTCATGGGGCTCGCCGGCATCAAGGAACTGTCGATCCCCGTAGCCGCGACCGCCCGGCAGGGCCTCGGACAGATCGAGATCTCGCTGGTCCTCGACGTCTCCGGCTCGATGGAGCGCAATTCGCGTCTGGTCAATCTCAAGCCGGCGGCGAAGTCTTTCGTGGACCGGATCTTCGAGTCCGCCGCGGCCGACAGGGTGTCGATCTCGATCGTCCCCTATTCGACCCAGGTCGCCCTGAGCGACGATCTGGCGCGCTACTTCAAGCTGACCGGCGAGCACGGCTATTCGAATTGCATCGAGTTCGACGAGGCGCTCGGCGACTTCGCCACCACCGCGCTCCAGTTCGGCTTCGGCTATGAGGACCGCATGTATCAGCGCAACGGTCATTTCGACCCCTTCCATACGTCGAGCCCGCCGAGCCTGCTGAACTGCCGCAACTCGGCCAATGTCGCGATGATGCCGTTCTCCGGCGACCGCGAAGCGCTGAAGACCCATATCGAGGGCCTCACCGCGGGCGGCAACGCGTCGCTCGACATCGGCATGAAATGGGGCGCGGCTCTCCTCGATCCCTCGATGCAGCACGTCGTCGACGGCATGGTCACCGAAGGCCGGCTGCCCAGCGCCTTCAGCGAGCGACCCTATCCCTTCGATGCGGGCGAGGTGCTGAAGATCATCGTCCTGATGGCAGACGGCGCGAACACGACCGAATACCGGCTCAAGGACGAATACGCGCTCGGCGACAGCCGGCTCTATTCCAACACCTGGTACCAGGCGAGCGATCCCCGCAACCTGAGCCAGTACAGCTACTACGATCCGAACCGCGCGGGCGACGACAAGTACTTCTCGTTCAGGACTGGCACATGGCGCAGCGAGCCTTACGGCGACCTGCAGGGCGACAAGGGCGAAGCGGTGCGGATGACCTGGCAGGAGGTCTGGGCCGCCATGTCGGTGCGCTACTTCGCCGATGAGATCGTCCATGCCGCGACGGGGTCGACCTCCGAGCGCGACTTCTTCCGCACCGAACCCGTCGAGGCCCACAGCGCCACCAAGGACGGCGTTACCGCCGAACTGTGCGCTCTCGCCAAGGCGCAGAATGTCAGGATCTACACGATCGCCTTCGAGGCGCCGAAGGACGCACAGGGCCTTCTGCGCGACTGCGCGAGCGCGGATGCGAACTATTTCGCGGTCGCGGGGCGCGACATCGGGAAGGCGTTCTCGGGCATCGCGAACGCGATCGGCAAGCTGAGGTTGACCCATTGATGGCCCGGACGTTCACCTCCATGCACGGCTGGCTGCGCCGCAAGGCGCGGGAAGAGGACGGGGCGGCGACGATCCCGTTCATCATCTTCCTGCCGTTCTTCATGCTCCTGGTCATGTCGGCGCTCGAGATGGGGACGGTGATGCTGCGCCACGTGATGCTGGACCGCGCGCTCGACATGTCGGTGCGCGACCTGCGCCTCGGCACCTGGAACGACGCCGACCATGACGAATTCAAGCGGGTCGTCTGCAGCCGGGCCGGCCTGATCCCGAACTGCGTGAACGCGCTCAGGGTCGAGCTCCGGCCGGTCAGCACGATCACCTGGGATCCGCTC
This sequence comes from Albidovulum sp., assembly GCA_041630175.1. Lineage (GTDB taxonomy): Bacteria > Pseudomonadota > Alphaproteobacteria > Rhodobacterales > Rhodobacteraceae > Albidovulum. The sequence continues at coordinate 2,438 of JBFKMA010000186.1, read as the reverse complement.
GCGTCCGGCCCGACCTGCATCGACCGCTCGAGCCCGATGCGCCCCGAGGGGTTCCCCAAATTCGCGGACGGCGAGGGCAACGAGATGATGCTGGTGCGGGCCTGCGTGAAGCTCCACCCGGTCTTCCCGACCTCGGGGCTCGGCTTCCATCTGCCGAGGGACAATGCCGGGGCCTATGCGCTGGTCTCGACCAGCGCCTTCGTGAACGAACCGGAACGGGGAGGCTGAGATGTCGCTCTATTCCCGCCTGAAGATCCGCGCGCGGCGCTTCGCCTCCGACACCGGCGGCAGCATGCCGGTGGAGGGGGTCATCGCCTCCACCTTCCTGATCTGGTGGTACATAGGCTCGTTCCAGTTCTTCGACGCCTACCGGCAGAAAAACGTGAGCGAGAAGGCCGCCTACACGATCGCCGACATGGTCTCGCGCAGGACCGAGTCGATCGACGCGGATTATGTCGACGGGCTGCACACGCTTTTCGACTACATGACCGTCTCGCGCCGGCCGACCTGGCTGCGCGTCTCGAGCGTGTTCTGGGACGCGGATGAAAGCCGCTACGAGGTCGCCTGGTCGCACGCGACGGGCGACGCCGTGGGCCATTCGGACCTGAGCATCCAGGCTCGGGCGGCCGAAATTCCGATGATGCCGGACGGCGATGCGGTGGTCGTGGTGGAAACCAGCATGGCCTACGTGCCGATCTTCAACATCGGCCTCGACGCGCAGCGCTATCAGACCTTCGTCACGGCCCGGCCGCGTTTCGCCGCCTGCGTGCCGTTCGACCGCGAGGACGGCACGCCCGTGGGCTGCATCTATGACGGCCACATCGCCCCCGTCGACGAGAGCGCCGACGACGGATTGCCGGAGCTCGGCTCCTAGGGCCGCGCCGTGGGCGCGGTGCGGTCCGGCGCCGACAGGAGCGCCGCGATCACGTCGGCCATCTGCCGCCCCTCGGCGCCCGAGATCACGCCGCCCACGCCGACCCGGCGGCCCATGCGCCACCACAGACCCGGCGCCCAGGCGCGGGGCTGACGGGTCTTCAGAAGCAGCACGAAGCCGTTCGAGGGCTTGAAGGCGAAGATGCCGCGCTCGACCTTCTCGATGGCGTCGATGTGCGCGACGACCGTGCCTTCCGTGTCGCAAAGCGCGTCGCGGGTCAGGACGAGCCCGCCGGAGGTGGCGCTCAGCATCCGCGCGCAGCCGGCAAGCGCCACCGCACCGAACACGATCAGCATGAACTGCAGCGCCATCGAGTCCGGCGGACGCAGGAAGGCCAGGAGCACCAGCAGGACGCCGAGTGTCCCCATCACGCCGGTTGCGAAGAACCGCCGGGGTGCGGACGGCGTGATGCTGGCGAGAATCTCCGGCTGCCGAGGCTCCATCGCGTCATCTCCTTCGGTCGCAACCCTGTGCGGAAAGGCACAGCGCCTGTTGGGACCGGCCCGTGACAGACGATGTGCCGCGCCGGTTTTCGCCCTATATTACGCCTGACCATCAGGAGAAACCGAAATGTCGATCCGACCGATCATCGAATCCCGCCGCGCCATGCCGACCATGGAAGGTGCGGGCGTGAAGCTGCACCGCGCCTTCGGCTTCCAGGATCCGACCGAGCTCGACCCGTTCCTCCTCTTCGACGATTTCCGCAACGAGCGGCCCGAGGACTACCTGCGCGGCTTTCCCTGGCACCCGCATCGCGGCATCGAGACGATCACCTATGTGCTCGCCGGGACGGTCGAGCACGGCGACTCGCTCGGCAATGCCGGCCGGCTCGGCGCGGGCGACGTGCAGTGGATGACGGCGGGTTCGGGGATCATGCACCAGGAAATGCCGCTCGGGAACGCCAAGGGCCAGATGCACGGTTTCCAGCTCTGGGCGAACCTGCCGTCCTCGCTGAAGATGACGGCGCCGCGCTATCAGGACGTGAAGGCGGCCGACATCCCCGAGATCATCGACGACGACGGCACCCGGGTGCGGGTGATCGTGGGCTCATTCTGGGGCAGGACCGGCCCCGTGGACGGCATCGCCGCCGATCCGCAATACCTCGACATCTTCGTGCCTGCCGGGGTGAGGAAGACCTTCAAGGTGGACACCTACCGCCGCGCCTTCGCCTATGTGTTCGAGGGCGCGGGCCGGTTCGCCGATGCCAGCCGCCCCGCGGGCGTGCTTCTGGAAAAGGAGGTCATGGGCCAAGAGGTGCATATGCGCGACCTCTCGGGCGACCGGACGCTGATCCGCTTCGGCACCGGCGAGGAGGTGACGGTGCAGGCCGGCGAGGAGGGCGTGCGCTTCCTGCTGATCTCCGGCGCGCCGATCGAGGAGCCGGTGGCCTGGCACGGGCCGATCGTGATGAACACCAAGGCGGAGCTTATGCAAGCGATGGCCGATCTGAGGAACGGCACCTTCATCCGGCCCGCGCATTGAGAGAGCCGGGGGCCCTGCCCCC
>JBFKMA010000185.1:0-5252 GCA_041630175.1 Albidovulum sp. | reverse complement strand
GGGCTCGGCGGCGCACGGCGCCTACGAATATGACGGCAAGAGCTATGCCGGCCGCTTCGCGCATGTGCCGGATTTCGACACCTGCATCGGCTGCCATGAGCCGCACGCGCTCGACGTGAAGGCCGCCGATTGCGCGACCTGCCACAAGACCGACGACATGCAGGCGATCCGCACGCGGCCCGGCGATGTCGATGGCGACGGCGATGCAAGCGAAGGCACCGCCGGGGAGGTCGCGACCCTGCACGAGGCGCTCGGCCGGGCGATCGGCGCCTATGCCGCCGGGGTCGCCGGAACGCCGCTCATCTATTCCCCCGACGGCTATCCCTATTTCTTCGCGGATCTGAACGCGAACGGTCAGCCGGACGAGGACGAGGTCGCCTATCCCAACCGCTACCAGAGCTGGACGCCGCGGCTCCTGAAGGCGGCCTACAACTACCAGTTCGTCGCGAAGGATCCCGGCATCTACGCCCACAACCCGGCCTATGCGCAGCAGATCCTCATCGATAGCCTCGAAAGCCTCGGCGAGGTGGTCGCACTGGACGCACAGGGCTGGGTCCGGCCCTGAGCCAACTCTCGGCGCGGGCCTTCAATCGCCCTCGGCCAGTGCCCGGAGCTGCGCGGAATCGCGCAGGATGATCGTGTTGGCATCGCCGAGCGCGATCACGTTCTCGGTGCGGAGCTGGGTGATCGAACGGCTGACGGTTTCCGGCGTCAGCCCGAGATAGTCGGCGATATCGGAGCGGTTCATCGGCAGCCGGATGAGGTGGTAATTGCCTAGCGGCGTCCCGATCCGCCTGTGCAGAATCATGAGGAAGGCCGCGACTTTCTCACTGGCGAGGCGGCGGCCCAGAACCATGAAATGATCCTGCAATGAGCGAATCTCATCGAGGGCCGAAGCCATGATCAGCGACTGAAGTCTCGGATTGCGTTCGGGCCGCTCCTCGCGATCGTAACGGCGCGCCATGACCTCTGCAGGGGTGATGGCGTCGCATTCGGTCGTGTGGCGGCCGTCGCAGGGCAGTCCCACGACATCGCCGGGAAACCCGAAGGCGATCACCCGGCGCCGGCCGTCCTTCTGCGTCCGCGTGAAGCGCAGGACGCCGGAGCCGATCTTGTAGATGAAGCGCGCCGGGTCGGATTCGAAGAACAGATGCTGCCCGGCACCCAATCTGCGTGTGAGCCCCTCGCCCCCGGGCCTCAAGTGCGGAGCGCGGCGGCGAAGCGCGGACTGGACCGAGCGGATATCTTCCGGAACTGCTGCGTACATGATTGCCCCCAAGGCTTGCCGGACGCAGCATCGCAGCGAATTGTCACAGACGTTCTGGCGTGGTTGTATCAAATTGTAACGTGTTCCGGTTGACGAACTGGAATCTGAATTCACATTCTGGAATGAATGACTCTCGAAAGCCGATACTGACAGGCGTTTCACCGAAAGCAGCACATGACCGAAACCAATGTCCTCGTGGTCGACGACGATGCCGGCGTCAGAACGCTGTTGCGCCGCTGCCTCGAAAGCGACGGATACAGGGTGCATGAAGCGGCAACCGCGGATGACGCGCTCGACTTGCTCGATCGTGTGCCGATCGACCTCATCACGCTCGACCTCAACCTCGAAGGGGAGAACGGGTTCGAGGTTGCGCAGCTGGTCCGCAAGACGTCGGATGTGCCGATCATCATCGTGAGCGCCAAGGGTGACGTCATCGACCGGGTCGTGGGGCTCGAGGTCGGGGCGGACGACTACATCTCCAAGCCCTTCCATGTGCGCGAGGTCCTGGCGCGGGTCCACAGCGTCCTCAGGCGCGCGCGGGGCAGCGTCGGGAACGCCGGGCCCGTGGAAACCCCCGCGCTTCGCGAGTACGCCTTCGCGGGGTTCCGCGCGTATCCCGACAAGCTGGAACTCATCGACCGCGAAAGGCAGCCGGTGCCTCTCACCGGCGGCGATTTCCGGCTGCTCGCGGTCTTTCTCGAACGGCCGCGCCGGGTGCTGTCGCGCGAACAGATCATGGACATCCTCAGCGGCCCCGGCTGGTCGCCGCTCGACCGCACGATCGACAACCAGGTCGCGCGCCTGCGCAAGAAGATCGAGGCCGAACCGGGCGATCCGAAGCTGATCAAGACGGTGCGCGGCGTGGGCTACATCTTCACGCCGGATGTCGCCGTTTCAGCCGGTTCCGGAGACCTGCCCTGACAGCAGAATCCGGAGCCGCGTGGCCAACTCGTTTTGCCGGTAGGGTTTGCGCAGGAGCTGGAAATTCGTCGAGAATCCGTCGTGCGGCTGAATGAGATCGCCCGAAAAGCCCGAGGTCAGCAGAATGGCGATGCCGGGCCGTTCGACCCGGATCTTGCGCGCCAGGTCGAGGCCGGTCATCGGACCGGGCATCACGATATCGGTGAAAAGCGCGTCGATTCGGGGATGGTCCGCAAGGATCGCAAGCGCCTCTGTCGCGTCGCCGGCCGATACCGTGCGGTAGCCCATCGCCTCGATCCGTTCGACCGACAGCCGGCGGATGGCGGCGTCGTCCTCGACGACGAGAACCGTCTCGCCCGCTCCGGGTTCCATCACGTCGGCCGTCGCGGCGTCCGCAGGCGCTTTCGCGGGTCTGGCCGCGTCGCCGGCGGCGGGGAAGTAGAGACTGACGGTCGTGCCGAGGCCCGCTTCGCTGTAAAGCGTGGCAAGGCCGCCGGACTGGCGTGCAAAGCCATAGACGGTCGAAAGGCCGAGCCCGGTTCCCTTGCCCTTGGCCTTGGTCGAGAAGAACGGCTCGAACGCCCGTTTCCGGACCTCGGGCTTCATGCCCGCCCCGTTGTCGGTCACCGAAATACGGACGTAGCTGCCCGGCGCAACGTCAACCTCGCGCGCGAGGTAATCGTCGTCGATCGTGACATTGCTGGTTCTGATGACGATGTCGCCGCCCTGCGGCATCGCGTCGTGGGCGTTGACCGCGAGGTTGATCAGCGCGGTCCGAAGCTGCGCATCGTCGGCATCGATGTGCCAGAGGTTGTCTGCCAGCGAGGTGCCGAGGCGGATGTTCGGTCCCAAAGTGCGTCTCAGGAGCGCGAGCGTCGAGCGGACGGCCTCATTCACGTCCAGCCGGGACGGTTTGAGATAGCTGCGCCGGCCGAGGGCCAGCAGTTTGCCGATCAGAGAGGCGCCGAGTTCCGCCGCGCCGATGGCCTCGTGCAAGAGCGACCTGTCACGCTCGGCGTTCAGCCGCGCCTCGAGCAGTTCGAGATTCCCGACGATGACGGTGAGGATATTGTTGAAGTCATGCGCCACGCCGCCGGTGAGCTGGCCGAGCGCCTCCATCCGCTGCGCCATCACCAGCGCCTCTTCGGTGGCCTTGCGGTGGGTCAGGTCGTGCAGGATGCCCACGAACACGGCCTTGCCATCGATCGTGCCGTGCCCGACCGAAAGATGCAGCGGAAAGATGCTGCCGTCCTTGCGGATTCCTTCCAGGTCGCGGCCCTTTCCGATGATCCTGGCCTCGCCCGTGGCGAGGTAGCGGGCGATCGCCTCGCTGTGACGGGTCGCGACGGATTTCGGGAGGAGCAGGTCGATCCCGGCGCCGACCATCTCGTCGCTGTCATAGCCGAACAGCGCGCCGGCGGCGGGATTGACGCGGATCATGAGGCCATCGCAATCGGCGATGATGATGGCATCGACCGCCGCCTCAAGGAGCGCATCGAGCAGCAGTGCGCTCATATCGGAGTCGGCCATTCGATCTCACCCGGGCAGCACGTGTCACGCCAGTCTCGCGCGCTGGCGCCGAGGCGTCAATCTGCGGCCGGCGGGCGCCTGAGATGACGCCGTGTTGGCCCGGCGCCGCCGGATGAGATGGACGGGCCGAGTTCCTGCAGGAGGGCGAGATAGGCCAGAAGGTCGGCAAGCGTGATGACGCCGAGGAAGCGCCCCCGCTCCGCCACAAGGAACTTGCGCCGCCTGCCGGTCGAGATCCGCCTCATCAGCGTCTCGGTCGGCAGTCCGGGCGGGACCGTGTTCTCGTCATCCGCAGCGATGTAGATGTCGGAGACCCGGGTATCCGGCCAGTGTTCCCGGTCGATCTTCTGTAGCAGGCCGGCATCGACATAGCCGAGCAGATGGTCGCCCTCGGTCACCGGCACGAAGCTGACGGCATGGCGCAGCATGATCGTGTCCACGACCGTGGCGAGCGTGTCGTCGGGGCTGGCGGTGTGGACCCTGTCGGTCTTGAGCGCCCCGACGGTCTTGCCCGACAGCGAGGACTTGACCAGCATCTGTTGGTAGGTGCCCCGCGCGGCCGACAGCAGGAACAGGCCGATCAGGACCTGCCACAACCCGCCGACCGTGGCGCCGGAAAAGAGCGACACGAAGCCAAACGCGATCAGCGCATAGGCGAAGATCGCCGATGCCGCGCTGGCATTGCGCGTCGCCCGGACCACGTCGCCCGACATCCGCCAGAGGATCGAGCGCAGGACCCGGCCGCCGTCGAGCGGGAAGGCGGGAACCAGGTTGAACAACGCAAGGATGAGGTTGATCAGCGCGAGATATTCCAGAACCGCCTGAAACGGCGCGGAGATCGCCACCCCCTGCAGGGCCTTGAGCGCCAGCCAGGCCGCCGCCGCGATGGCGAGGCTCATCACCGGGCCGGCGATCGCGATCCAGAACTCCGACTCGGGGCTTTCGGGTTCCTCGTCGAGTTCCGCCACCCCGCCGAAGATGAAAAGCGTGATGCCGCCGACGCCGAGGCCGAAATGCCGCGCGACCAGCGAATGGGCCAGCTCATGCAGGATGAGCCCGGCGAAGAGCCCCAGCATCGCGACGATCGCCAGCGCGAGGTAGTCGCCGCTGCTCAGGCCCGGAACATGGGCGGGAAAGTAGCCCGTCGACAGCGTCCACACGATCAGCGCGGCGATCAAGAGCCAGCTTGGATCGACCTTGATCTGAAAGCCGAAGATATCGACCACCCGAACGGCTCTTGAGAACATCGGAGCGCCTCTCTTCGCTTCTCCAGGTGCCACATTATAACGGCTGTGGGCCGCAATATTGACACCGATCAAGCGGTCGCCTCGGGAACGCGGTTTCCTGTCCGCCAACGCGCGGCCGGGCCGATCGCCGGCGCATCACCGGTCCCGGCATCACCCTGAAGCGCCTATGGGCGCGGTTCGAGCCGGAAGCCGAGCTTCACGCCGACCTGGAAGTGCGCGACCGTGCCGTCGCTCCCGATCTGGCCTCGGATCTCGGTGACCTCGAACCATTCGAGGTTGCGGATGCT
>JBFKMA010000184.1:0-5265 GCA_041630175.1 Albidovulum sp. | reverse complement strand
TGGTTCGCGCTCGGAATCGGCATGGCAGTGTTCCCGTTCGCCGAGAAATATTCCTTGAGGGGGGCCGATGCGCTGGAAGACCGCTGACTATGCCGGCTGGGGCCGCGTCCTGACCGCGCGCGGAGAGATCGCGCGGCCCGAGCGTCGCCGCGCGCTCGACGATATCCTCGAGGACGGGCTGGTGCCGGCGATCGGCATGCGCCGCAGCTACGGCGACGCGGCGCTGAACGACGGGGGCCGCGTGATCGAGATGACCCGGCTCGACCGGATGCTCGGCTTCGACGCCGCGACCGGCGTGCTCGACGTCGAGGCCGGCGCCCGGATCGGCGAGATCGCCGCCGCCTTCGCGCCGAAGGGCTGGCTGCCGGCGGTGATGCCGGGCACCGGCTTCGCCACCGTCGGCGGCTGCATCGCGCAGGATGTGCACGGCAAGAACCACCACCACGCGGGATCGTTCTGCGAGCATGTCGTGTCGCTGACGCTCCGGACCGCCGAGGGCACGGTCGAGGTCAGCCCCGAGAAGACGCCGGAACTGTTCCGCGCCTCGGCGGGCGGGCTCGGTCAGACCGGGGTAATCGTCTCGGCGCGGCTGAAGCTCCTGGCGGCCAAGGGCGACGTGATGGTCGTCACCGAACGCCGCATCGCCGACTGGGACGAATTCCTCGCCCGCCTCGACGCCTCCGAGGCGACCTATACCGTCGGCTGGATCGACGCGACCGCCACCGGCACGGCACTCGGCCGCGGCGTCCTCGAAGAGGGCGAGACCGGGTCGGGACTGGTGCCGAAGCGGGTGAAGTTCCGCAAGGTGCCCTTCGACGCGCCGGCCTTCGCGCTCGCCGCCCCGGTGGTGCGGCTCTTCAACAATGCCTATTACCGCCGCGTTCCGGAGACCGGCCGCACCGTCGTGAAGCCGATCTCGGACTTCTTCTTTCCGCTCGACAAGATCCATGACTGGAACCGGCTCTACGGCAAGCGCGGCTTCCACCAGTTCCAATGCGTCGTGCCTTTGGGCTCCGCGCCCGCGCTGCGCGACATGCTGGAGGAGATCGCGGGCTCCGGCCTCGCCTCGCCGCTCGCGGTCCTGAAGCGCATGGGACCCGGCCGCGCGGGCTACATGAGCTTCCCGATGGAGGGCTACACGCTCGCCGTCGACTTCCCGAACCGCGCCGCGGCGCGCGACCTGATCCAGCGGCTCGAGGAGCGTGCGGTGGCGGCCGGCGGGCGGCTCTACTTCGCCAAGGACAGCCTCGCCCGCAGCGCCGGGATCGGCGCGATGTATCCCGAGCTTGCCGACTGGCAGGAGGCGGTCGCGAAGGCCGATCCCGAGGGTCGTCTCGCCACCGACCTGACCCGCCGGCTCAACCTCAGGAGCGCGCCATGACCTCGACCTGGATTATCCTCGGCGCCACCTCGGCGATGGCCCGCGCCTTCGCCCGCGCGGTGTCGGCGGAGGGCGCGGGCGTCCTGCTCGCGGGCCGCGACATGGAGGACCTTGCCGCGCAGGCTGCCGATTGCCGCCTCAGGGGCGCGCGGCTGGCCGAGGCGCACGCCTTCGACGCCCGCAAGCCCGAAGGCTTCGCGGCGCTGATCGAGCGGATGGAGCAAGAGGAGGGCGAACTCAACGCCGCGGTCTTCGTCGGCTCGATGCCCGAACAGGCGGCGATCGACGCCGATCCCTCGCTGATCGACGGCGTCGTGACCGACAGCCATACCGGCCCGGCGCGGTTCCTGCAGATGCTCGCTTCGGTGCTCGAGGCGCGCGGCTCGGGCACCGTGGTCGGCGTCGGCTCGGTCGCCGGCGATCGCGGGCGGATCGGCAATTACGTCTACGGCTCAGCCAAGGCGGGTTTTGCCACCTATCTCTCGGGGCTGAGGAACCGGCTCACCCGCGCCGGCGGCCATGTCGTGACCGTCAAGCCGGGCTTCGTCGACACCGCGATGACCTGGGGCCTGCCGGGCATGTTCCTCGTCGCCGCCCCGGAAGCGGTCGCCGCCGACATCCTGAAGGCCGTGAGGAAGCGCCGCGACACGATCTACACGCCGTTCTTCTGGCGCTACATCATGCTGATCATCCGCCACATCCCGGAGCCGATCTTCAAGAAGATGAAGATCTGACCCCTTCATCTTGCCTCAAATATCCCCGCCGGAGGCATCCGACCCCGCCACCGGCGCCACGCCCGGCTCAGCGCTCGCCGCCGCCAAGCTCCGCCAGCATTTCCGCCGCTGCGCGCCCCGGCGCCGCGCGCCCCTCGGCCACCTCGCGGCCAAGTGCCTCCATCCGGGCCCTTGCCGCAGGATCCGAGGTCAGCCGCGCGAGCAAGCCCTGCCGCACCTCCTCCTCGAACCAGTGCCGCGCCTGCCCGGCGCGGCGGGCGGCGAAATGCCCGGTCTCGCGCCGCCAGTCGGCAAGCTCGCGCATCTCGGCCCATGCCTCGGCGAGCCCCGTCTCCGCCTCCGCCGAGACGCACATCGCCTTGGGGAAGCCTTGCGGATCCTGCGCCCGCTTCCGCAAGAGCCTGAGCGCCCCGGCATAATCCGCACAGGTCCGCATGGCGGTGTCCTTCAGCGCGCCGTCGGCCTTGTTGACGAGGATCAGGTCCGCCATCTCCATGATGCCGCGCTTCACGCCCTGCAACTCGTCGCCCCCGGCCGGCGCGATGAGCAGGACGAAGAGATCGGTCATCTCGGCCACGACGGTTTCGGACTGGCCGACACCCACCGTCTCGATCAGCACCACGTCGAAGCCCGCTGCCTCGCATAGTGCCACCGCCTCGCGGGTGCGCCGCGCGACACCGCCGAGATGGGTCTGGCTCGGCGAGGGCCGGATGAAGGCGCGGGCGTTGCGCGACAGCCGCTCCATCCGCGTCTTGTCGCCGAGGATCGAGCCCCCGGACCGCGCCGAGGACGGGTCCACCGCCAGCACCGCGACGCGCAGCCCCTGCCCGGTGAGCATCGTGCCGAAGGCCTCGATGAAGCTCGACTTGCCGACGCCGGGCGTGCCCGACAGCCCGATCCTGAGCGCCTGCCGGTCTGTGCCGAGCGCCTCGAGAAGGGCCGCCGCATCGGCGCGGTGGTCGGCGCGGCGGCTTTCCACCAGCGTGATCGCGCGCGCCAGCGCCCGGCGGTCGCCCGCCGCGACGCGGGCGGCAAGCTCGTTCAACTCGATGTTACGCAACGGGCGGCCTTTCGCTGAATGAACCGGTTTGTGAGTTGACCTCACCGGGATTTTCTTGCCTGTTCCTTGGCGCCGATGTCCAGAGCCTCGGCCCGATTTGTGAACGAGAGAAGCGCGATGACCCTTGCCGCCCGTATCCTCTCGGCCGCCGCGCTCGCGGCGGTGCTCTCCCCCGCGCCTGCCCTAGCTGGCCAGACCGACAGCGCGGTCTTCGACCTGACGCTGCGCGGCATTTCCGCCGGATCGCTGTCGATTTCCGGCGCGATCGATGGCGAAAGCTATGTCGCCTCGGGCGTCCTGAAGTCGGGCGGGCTCATCGCGCTGGTCAAGAAGGTCCGCTACGACGCGCGCGCGCATGGCCGCTACGCGGGCGGCCACTTCACCCCCGCCCGCTACGAGGAGGACGCCGATACCGGCAAGCGCCAGTCGCAGTCGGTGATGGACTACAGGGCCGGCGTGCCGCAGGTGAAGAAGTACAACCCGCCGAAGCCGCCGAAACCGAGCGATATCGACCCCGCGACCCAGGGCGGCACCGTCGATCCGCTGACCGCACTCTTCGCCGCCCTGCGCGACGTGCCGGCAGCCGATGCCTGCAAGCTTGCGGTCTACCTCTTCGACGGCAAGCGCCGCAGCCAGGTCACGCTCGCCGATCCGAAACCCGTGGACGCGGGCCTGTCCTGCACCGGCGAATACCGGCGGCTCGAAGGGTTTTCGGACAAGGACATGGCCGAGAAGAGCCGCTTTCCCTTCATGCTGCGCTACGAACCGCTCGGCAACGGGCACCTGCGCGTCGTCGAGGTCACGATGGACACGCTCTATGGCAAAGGCCGGCTGAAACGGCGATAAGCGCCGGCGTGAAAGGATCCCTGCCGATAGATGCCGCGCTGCCCGCGCTGACTGCCGCACTTGCGCGCGCGGGCCGTGCCGTACTGATGGCGCCGCCCGGCGCGGGCAAGACCACACGCGTGCCGCTCGCGATGCTCGAGGCCGGGCTGACGCCGGGCCGCATCGTGATGCTGGAGCCGCGCCGGCTCGCCGCGCGGGCGGCGGCCGAGCGCATGGCCGAGACCCTCGGCGAAAGCGTCGGGCAGACCGTGGGCTACCGCATCAGGGGCGAGGCGAAGGTCTCAGCCGCCACCCGCATCGAGGTCGTGACCGAGGGCATCCTGACCCGCATGATCCAGTCCGACCCGGAACTCACCGGCATCGGCGCGGTGATCTTCGACGAGTTCCACGAACGCTCGCTCAATGCCGATCTCGGCCTTGCGCTGGCCTGGGAGGTGCGGCAGGCGTTGCGCCCCGACCTCCTCCTCGTCGTGATGTCTGCGACGCTCGATGCCGCGCCCGTCGCCGCGCTTCTCGACGACGCGCCGGTCGTCACTTCAGAAGGCCGCGCCTTTCCGGTCGAGACGCGCTGGCTGCCGCGCCCGGTCGACCGCTCGATGCGGTTCGAGGCCGCCGCCGCCGGCCTCGTCGCCGAGGCCGCGACCGAGACCGAGGGCGGCATCCTCGTCTTCCTGCCCGGCGAGGGCGAGATTCGCCGGGTGGAGGGCCTGCTTTCCGGCCGCCTGCCCGCCGACTGCACCCTGCGCCCGCTTTTCGGCGCGATGGACTTCGCCGCCCAGCGCGCCGCCATCGCCCCCGACAGGTCCGGGCGCAAGGTGGTGCTTGCCACCGCGATCGCCGAGACCTCGCTGACGATCGAAGATGTCCGCGTGGTCGTCGATGCCGGCCGCGCCCGCCGCGCCCGCTTTGACCCCGCCTCGGGGATGTCGCGGCTCGTGACCGAACGGGTGACCAAGGCCGAGGCCGAACAGCGGCGCGGTCGCGCGGGGCGGGTGGCCGAAGGCGCCTGCTACCGGATGTGGACGAAGGGCGAGGAAGGCGGCATGGCCGCCTTTCCGCCCGCCGAGATCGAGGCCGCCGATCTTGCCGGCCTTGCCCTGGAACTGGCGCTCTGGGGTTCGGACGGCGGCGACCTCGCCTTCCTCACCGCCCCGCCCGCCCCGGCGCTCGCCGAGGCGCGGGCGCTGCTCGCGGGCCTCGGCGCGTTCGACAACAAGGGCCGGATCACCGCCCATGGCCGGGCG
>JBFKMA010000183.1:0-5267 GCA_041630175.1 Albidovulum sp. | reverse complement strand
GCGTCCAGAACCACCACCGACAGGGGCTTCATCCCCGCCGCCTCTCCCGCGCCAAGCGCCTCCCGGATGATCACCCGCGCCGCGTCGATTCCCAGCATGACTTTGCCCTTTCACCTTGCCCAAATATCCTCGGGGGGAGGCGCCCCGGACCCGGGCCGGGGCGCCCGGGGGGCAGACGGCCCCCCGTTCCTCAACCCGCCGCCTTCACCTCGGCCCGCCGCCTGTGCAGCACCGGCTCGGTATAGCCCGACGGCTGCTCGCGGCCGAGGAACACCAGGTCGCAGGCCGCCTGGAAGGCAATCCCCTGGAAGCCCGGCGCCATCGGCCGGTAGGCCGGATCGCCGGCGTTCTGGCGGTCCACCACGGCGGCCATCTTCTTCAGCGCCTCCATCACCTGATCCTTCGAGACCACGCCGTGATGCAGCCAGTTGGCGACGTGCTGGGCGCTGATCCGGCAGGTCGCGCGGTCCTCCATCAGCCCGACATCGTTGATGTCCGGCACCTTGGAACAGCCCACGCCCTGATCGACCCAGCGCACGACATAGCCGAGGATGCCTTGGGCATTGTTCTCCACCTCGCGCATGATCTGCGCCGGCGTCCATTTGCGGTAGGCCGCGAGCGGGATGTCGAGAAGCGTGTCGACATAGGCCCGCCGCCCGCCGGCCGCGAGTTTCTTCTGCACCGCGAAGACATCGACCTTGTGGTAATGCAGCGCATGCAGAACCGCCGCGGTGGGCGACGGCACCCAGGCGGTGTTCGCCCCGGCCTTCGGATGCTCGATCTTCTGCTCCAGCATCGCCGCCATCAGGTCGGGCATCGCCCACATGCCCTTGCCGATCTGCGCGCGACCGGAAAGCCCGCATTCGAGCCCGATATCGACGTTCTGCGCCTCGTAGCCGGCGATCCAGGCCTTGCGCTTGATGAAGTCCTTGCGGGAAAACGGCCCCGCCTCCATCGAGGTATGGATCTCGTCGCCGGTGCGGTCGAGAAAGCCGGTGTTGATGAAGGCGACCCGGTGGCGGGCGGCGCGGATGCATTCCTTGAGGTTGACGCTGGTGCGCCGCTCCTCGTCCATGATGCCGATCTTCACCGTATGGCGCGGCAGCCCCAGCGCCGCCTCGACGCGGGTGAATATCTCGTCGGCGAAGGCCACTTCGTCGGGCCCGTGCATCTTCGGCTTCACGACATAGACCGAGCCCATGACAGAATTGCGCGTGCCTTGCGTCCTTCTCAGGTCGTGCATCGCGATGAGCGTCGTGACCATCGCATCCATCAGCCCCTCGAAGACCTCCTCGCCCTCGGCATCGAGCACGGCGGGGTTGGTCATCAGATGGCCGACATTCCGGACCAGCATCAGCGCCCGGCCCTTGACCGTGAGCTCCGAGCCGTCCGGCGCGGTATAGGTCCGGTCGGGCTCGAGCCGCCGCGTGACCGTCCGGCCGCCCTTCTCGAACGTATCCTCAAGATCGCCCTTCATCAGCCCGAGCCAGTTGGCATAGGCCTGCACCTTGTCCTCGGCATCGACGCAGGCGACCGAATCCTCGCAGTCCATGATCGCCGAGACCGCGCTTTCCATCTGCACGTCGGCAAGGCAGGCCTGATCGCGGCTGCCGATGAAATGCGCCCGGTCGAAGATGAGTTCGACATGCAGCCCGTTGTTGCGCAGCAGCACCGCCTCCGGTGCGCGCGGGTTGCCGCGGAACCCTGCGAACTTCTCCGGATGGACGAGCGGCAGGTCGTCGACCAGCAGCACCCCGTCCTTGACGTAGTAGCGCCGCACGTCGGCATGGCTTGCGCCGTCGATCGGGAACGCCTCGTCGAGAAACACCCGCGACCGCGCCACGACGCGCGCGCCGCGGCCCTTGTCGTAGCCGCCCGAGGACGGCAGGCTGCCCATCGCGTCGGTGCCGTAAAGGCAGTCGTAGAGGCTGCCCCAGCGGGCATTGGCGGCATTGAGCGCATAGCGCGCATTGGTGATCGGCACGACGAGCTGCGGACCCGGGACGCTCGCGATCTCGGGGTCGGTATTGGCGGTTTCGATCTGGAAATCTGGCCCCTCGGGCAGGAGATAGCCGATCTCGGCAAGGAACGCCTTGTAGGCCTCGTGGTCATGCGGCTGGCCGCGCCGCCCGACATGCCAGGCGTCGATCTGCGCCTGCAGCTCGTCGCGCCGCACCAGGAGCGCGCGGTTCTTCGCGCCAAGCTCCGTGACGATCGCGGCAAAGCCCTTCCAGAACGCCGCCGCCTCCACGCCGGTCCCTGGCAGCGCCGCGTCCTCGATGAACCGCGCCAGCTTCGGATCGACCTGCAAGCCCTCACGCACAACCCTGTTGCCCATGCGATCCTCCTTCGCCCGACGGCACCGTATGCCCTTGCATACGACGACCACCCCGCCGCGGCAATACAACCGCACGCGCCCCGGTTGCACCTTGCCGATGCGCCGCCTATCGTCCCGCCCGGACCCGCTCAGAAGGACATTCCCCGTGAAGGACGCCGCCCCCCAGCCGACGCTGCTTGCCGAGTATCAGCCGTTTTCCTACGTGATTCACGATGTGGCGCTGACCTTCCGGCTGCACCCGACGAAGACGGTGGTCACGAGCCGGATCGAGTTCGCACCGAACCCGGCCGCCCCGAACCGCGACTTCCGCCTGCATGGCGAGGGGCTGGAGCTCCTCTCGGCCCGGATCGACGGCAAGGAGGTGACGCCCGAGATCCGCGACGGCGTCCTCAGCACTGCCGCGCCCGACGCGCCCTTCACCTGGGAGGCCGAGGTGGAGATCGCCCCCGCCGCCAATACCGCTCTCGAAGGGCTCTACATGTCGGGCGGCATGTACTGCACCCAGTGCGAGGCCGAGGGCTTCCGCAAGATCACCTTCTACCCCGACCGGCCCGACGTGATGGCGCCCTTCAAGGTGCGGATCGAGAGCGACATGCCGGTGATGCTGTCGAACGGCAACCCGGTCGCGCAGGGCGAGGGCTGGGCCGAGTGGCACGATCCCTGGCCGAAGCCGGCCTATCTCTTCGCGCTGGTCGCCGGCGATCTCGTCGCCGTCTCGGACACGTTCACGACGATGTCCGGCCGCAAGGTCGATCTCAACATCTGGGTGCGCGACGGCGACCAGGACCGCTGCGCCTATGCGATGGACAGCCTCATCCGCTCGATGAAGTGGGACGAGGAGGCATACGGCCGCGAATACGACCTCGACGTCTTCAACATCGTCGCGGTGGACGACTTCAACATGGGCGCGATGGAGAACAAGGGGCTGAACATCTTCAACTCCAAGCTGGTCCTCGCTTCTCCGGAAACCGCGACGGACGCCGATTTCGAGCGCATCGAAGGTGTGATCGCGCATGAGTATTTCCACAACTGGACCGGCAACCGCATCACCTGCCGCGACTGGTTCCAGCTCTGCCTGAAGGAAGGGCTCACGGTCTTCCGCGACCAGGAGTTCACCTCCGACATGCGCTCGGCGCCGGTGAAGCGGATCGAGGACGTGCTGACCCTGCGCGCCCGCCAGTTCCGCGAGGATATGGGGCCGCTTTCGCATCCGGTCAGGCCGGATTCCTACATCGAGATCAACAACTTCTACACCGCGACCGTCTACGAGAAGGGCGCCGAGGTGATCGGCATGCTCAAGTGCCTCGTCGGCGACGAGAATTACCGCAAGGCGCTCGACCTCTATTTTGAACGCCATGACGGCGAGGCCGCGACGATCGAGGACTGGCTCAAGGTGTTCGAGGACGCGACGGAGCGCGACCTTGCCCAGTTCAAGCGCTGGTACACCGATGCCGGCACGCCGCGGCTTTCCGTCTCGGAGGACTGGCGGAAGGGCACCTACACGCTCACCTTCGAACAGAAGACCGCGCCGACGCCGGGCCAGGACCAGAAGCCGCCGCGCGTCATCCCGATCGCCGTCGGGCTCCTCAACCCCAATGGCGACGAGGTCGTGCCGACGACCATGCTGGAGATGACCGAGGCGAAGCAGAGCTTCACCTTCGACGGGCTGGCGAGCCGCCCCATCCCCTCGATCCTGCGCGGCTTCTCCGCACCCGTGGTCCTCGACCGCGAGGTGGATGCCGCCGAACGCGCCTTCCTCCTGGCCCACGACACCGACCCGTTCAACAAGTGGGAGGCGGGCCGGGCGCTCGCCAAGGACGTGCTCGTCACGATGATCGCCGAGGAGGCGCCGCCATCGGCCGAGTTCATCGACGCGCTCGGCCGGATGCTGGCCGACGAGAGCCTCGACCCGGCTTTCCGCGCGCTCTGCCTGCGCCTGCCCTCCGACGACGACCTCGCCCAGACGCTCCACGATGCCGGACGGGTGCCCGATCCCGAGCGCATCCATGCCGGCCGGACGGCATTCGCCAAGGCCATCGCCCGCCAGCTCCAGAAACCCCTCGTCGCGACCTACGATGCGATGGCGACGGAGCCGCCGTTCTCGCCCGACGCCGCCTCGGCGGGGCGGCGGGCGCTGAGGCTCGCCTGTCTCGGCCTCCTGAACAAGAACGACAACGGCACTCGCGCCGCCTCGCTCTTCGCCAGCGCCGACAACATGACCGAAAGCCACGGCGCGCTCGCCTGCCTGATCGAGGGCGGCCGCGGCACCCGCGAGATCGCCGCCTTCTACAAGCGCTGGAACGAGAACCGCTTGGTCATCGACAAGTGGTTCGCAGTCCAGGTCGGCTACGCCCTGCCCGACGAGGCGGCATCGACCGCCGAGCGGCTGGCGGAGCATCCCGATTTCGACTGGAAGAACCCCAATCGCTTCCGCGCGCTCCTCGGCGCGCTCGCCGCCAACCATGCCGGGTTCCACCATGTCTCGGGCGCCGCCTACCGGTTCTATGCCGACTGGCTTCTGAGGCTCGACCCGATCAACCCGCAGACAACGGCGCGCATGTCCACCGCCTTCGAGACCTGGGCGCGCTACGACGCCGACCGCCGCGCGCTGATCCGGGCCGAGCTGGAACGCATCGCCGCCGCGCCGGGCCTCTCGCGCGACACGTTCGAGATGGTCACGCGCATTCTCGGGGCCAATGCGTAAGGTCGCGCTCGTCACCGGGGCCTCGGACGGGATCGGCCAGGAAACCGCGCGGCAGTTCGCCCGCGCGGGATGGGACGTGGCGGTGCATTTCAACCGCAACCGCGCCGGCGCCGAACTGACCGCACAGGCGGTGACCGAGGCGGGCGGCCGCGCCGCGATCCTGCAGGCCGACCTCTCCGACGCGATGAACGCCCAGCGCCTGATGGAGGATTGCGCCGCCGCCTT
>JBFKMA010000182.1:0-5273 GCA_041630175.1 Albidovulum sp. | reverse complement strand
GCGTGCGCTACGTGACCGGCCACCGCGCCTGCGATGCCGAACTCGACCTCGACTGGGACAGCCTTGCAAGCGTGGAGACCACGCTCGTCGTCTATATGGGCGCGGCCAACATGGTGCGCATCGCGGCCGAGTTGATCGCGCGCGGCATGCCGGCCGACCTTCCCGCGATGGCTGTCGCTTCCGCGACGACCCCGCGCGAACGGCGCATCGTCTCGCGCCTCGACCGCATCGGCGCGGAGGCCGAGGGGCTCGACGCCCCGGTGCTGTTCATTCTCGGCCGCGTCGTGTCGCTCTACCGGGAGGACGCGGTCCGCCTGCCGGTGGGCGAGTGGCGCGCAGAACCGAGGCTCGCGGCGAATGCCTAGGGCCTTGGCATATGCCGCCGCCTGCCTCTTCGCCGCATCGGCGGTGGCGGCGGAGATCGCCCCCGCCGCCGCCGCCCGGCTCGAGCATCTGGTGACGCAGGATTGCGGATCGTGCCACGGGCTGTCGCGCAAGGGCGGGCTCGGCAGCCCGCTCACGGCCGAGGCGCTGGACGGTGCGGACCGCGAGACGATCGCGACGATCATCCTCGACGGCGTGCCCGGCACCGCGATGCCGCCCTGGCGGCCCCTGATGAGCGAGGCCGAGGCCTACTGGATCGCCGACTACCTGCTGAAGGACACTTTGAAATGACCCGCCTTGCCGCCCTGCTGATCTGCTCGGCCCTGGCCGCCCCGGCAGCGGCCCAGCAACTCCGCGCCACCGGCGACCTTGGCGTGATCGTGGAGCGCGCCACCGGCTCGGTGCTGATCGTCGACCAATCCGAACACGCGGCGATTGGCCGGGTCGCGGGCCTCGGAGACCTCTCGCATGCGAGCCTCGTCTTCTCGCCGGATGAGCGCTTCGCCTATGTCTTCGGCCGCGACGGCGGGCTGAGCAAGGTCGACATCCTCACGCAGGAAATCGTGAAGCGGGTCGTGCAGGCGGGCAATTCCATCGGCGGGGCGATCTCCGACGACGGCAAGCTGATCGCCGTGGCGAATTACGAACCGGGCGGGGTGAAGATCTTCGAGGCCGAGACGCTCGACGAGGTCGCCGACATTCCCGCCGCCGGCAAGGCGCTGGGGCTCGAGGACGCGCCGGGGCGGCGCTTCGTCTTCTCGGTCTGGGACACGAACGAGACGAAGATCGTCGATATGTCCGGCGCCGAGGCCAAGGTTACGACACTGCCGGACATCGGCGCCAATCCCTATGACGCGCTGATCACCGATGACGGCCGCACCTATATCGCCGGGCTCTTCGGCGAGGACGGGCTGACCGCCATCGACCTCTGGGCCGAGACGCCCGAGCCGAGGCGCATCCTGCCGGGATACGGGCGCGGGGAGGAGGAGATGCCGGTCTACAAGATGCCGCATCTGGAAGGCTGGGCGAAGGCCGGCGACCAGATCGTGCTGCCGGCGGTCCACCACCACGAGGTGCTCTGGGTCGACGCCCGAACGCTGGAGGAAACCGGCCGCACCGCCACGCATGGACAGCCCGTCTTCGCCATGGCACGGCCCGGGGGGCGGCAGGTCTGGGTGAACTTCGCCCATCCACGGAACGACACGATCCAGGTGATCGACACGATGACCCACGAAATTGTGGGGGAGATGACGCCCGGACCGGCGGTCCTGCACATGGAGTTCACCTCGCGCGGGACCGAAGCCTGGGTCTCGGTCCGCGATGCGAACAAGGTGGTGATCTTCGACACGACGACGCTTGAACCGGTCGCCGAGATCGCCGCCGAGAGCCCTTCGGGCATTTTCTTCACCGCGCGCGCCCACAGGATGGGGCTTTGACCATGGCTTTGTTGACCCCGATTGAGACCCGGATTCTCGATGACTGGCAGCGGGACCTGCCGCTGGTTCCGCGACCCTTCGCCGTCATGGCGGACGCCCTGCAGGTCTCCGAAGCGGATCTGCTGGCGCGGCTCGCGCATCTGAAATCCATCGGCGCGATCGCGCGGGTCGGGGCGACCTGCCGCCCCAACACGGTCGGCGCTTCTACGCTCGCGGCGCTCAGCGTGCCGGAGGCGCGCATCGATGAGGTGGCCGCGGTGGTCGCGGCCGAGCCGGGGGTCAACCACTCCTACCTCCGAGAGAACAACTGGAATCTCTGGTTCGTCGCCACCGCGCCGGATGCCGGCGAGTTGTTGGCGATGCTGGCGCGGATCGAGGACCGGTGCGGCCTCAAGGTGCTGAACCTGCCGCTGCGGCGTGCCTTCAACATCGACCTCGGCTTCGCGCTCGAAGGGCCGCGCCAGGCGCTGCAATCGGACCGGCCGGCCGATGTCTCGGTGATCGAACCCGGCGACCGCGCGCTCCTGCAGGCGCTGAGCCACGGCCTGCCACTGGTCGCGCGCCCCTTTGCCGCGCTCGGCGATGAGATCGGCCGGAGCGAAGACGCGGTCCTGGCCCGCGTCGCCACGCTCTGCGCGGCGCGGATCATCACGCGGCTCGGCGTGATCGTCCGGCACAGGGCGCTTGGCTGGCGCTCGAACGCGATGGTCGTCTGGAACCTGCCCGAAGACCGGATCGAGGCGGCGGGCAACGCGCTGATCCGTCTGCCGGGCGTCACGCTCTGTTACGAACGCCGGCGGGTCGCGGGCCTCTGGGACTACCCGCTGTTCTGCATGATCCACGCGAAAACCCGGCCCGAGGCGCTGGAGGTTCTCGAGACCGCGACGACGATGCCGGAGCTTTCGGGCGCCGGGCGCCAGGTGCTGTTCTCGGTGCGCTGCTTCAAGCAGACCGGCGCGATGATCGAACGCAGAGAGGAGGCCGCGGCATGAGACGCGCGCCCCTTCCTCCCGATACGCTCGATGCGGTGGACCGGAAGATCCTCAATGCCTTGCAGGACGGCTTCCCGATCGCGCCGCATCCGTTCGCCGAAGCCGGCGCGGCCCTCGGCCTGGACGAGGACGAATTGATCGCCCGCATCCTTCACCTGCGCGAGGTCGGAGCGATCACCCGGTTCGGACCGTTCTACGACGCCGCGGCCATGGGCGGGGACTTCTGCCTTTGCGCGATGGCGGTGCCGCCGGAGCGTTTCGACGAGGTCATGACTTTGGTCAATGCCCATCCCGAGGTGGCGCACAACTATGAACGCAATCACCGCCTGAACATGTGGTTCGTGCTGGCGACGGAACGCGCCGATGGCATCGAACAGGTGGCGGATGAGATCGAGCGGGAGACGGGGATCGCGGTCCTGCGCTTCCCGAAACTCGTGGAATTCTTTGTCGGCTTCAGGGTCGCGGTATGAACATAGACGCAATCGACAGACGCGTGATCGCCGCCACGCAGGCCGGGCTACCCCTGACGCCCGAGCCCTATGCGGAGATCGCCCGCCAGACCGGTCTGAGCGAGGCGGAGGTGATCGCGCGGATGCAGGCCATGCGCGACCGCGGCATCATCCGCCGGGTGGCGCTCGCGCCCAATCACTACGCTTTGGGCATGGTCGCCAACGGCATGTCGGTCTGGGACCTGGACGACGACCGTGCCCGAGACCTGGGCGCGAAGGTCGGCGCGCTCGACTTCGTGTCGCACTGCTATCTGCGGCCGCGGGCCGAGGGCTGGCCCTACAACCTCTTCGCGATGATCCACGGCAAGACCCGTGACGAGGTCGAGGCGAAGCGGGCCGAGATCGCGGCGCTCCTGGGCGAGGCCTGCCGCGAGAGCGACATTCTCTATTCAACGCGCATCCTGAAGAAGACCGGAATGCGCCTCAGGGAGGGCTGAGCCATGTTCCGCCTGACGCAATACATGCGCGAGATCGTGGAGCCGACGCCGGCGCGAACGCGCGGCGACGGTCCGGTGAAGCCGGTGGTGATTTGGAACCTGACGCGGCGCTGCAACCTGCGCTGCCGGCACTGCTACACGACCTCGGCGGACGTGCATTTCCCCGGCGAGCTCAGCCACGAACAGGCGATGGGCGTCCTCGACGATCTGGCGGAGTTCAGGATCCCCGCGCTGATCCTGTCGGGCGGCGAGCCGCTGTCGCGCTTCGACTTCTTCGAACTGGCCGAACGGGCACGGGCGCTGAATTTCCGTCACCTGTCGCTGTCCACCAACGGCACGCTGATCACTGCCGAGAACGCCGGCCGCATCGCCGGTCTGGGGTTCGACTATGTCGGCATCTCGCTCGACGGGATCGGCAAGACCAATGACTGGTTCCGTGGCCTGGACGGCGCCTACGATGCCGCGCTCGTCGGTGTGCGAGAGCTCCTGCGCCGCAAGGTCAAGGTCGGCCTTCGCTTCACGATCACCGAGGACAATGCCGAACAGTTGCCCGAGATGCTGGATCTCTGCGACCGCGAGGGCGTCGACAAGTTCTACCTGTCGCACCTCGTCTATGCCGGGCGTGGCGACAAGCACCGCGGCGAGGATACCGAGCACAGGCGCACGCGCGCCGCGATGGATCTCCTGATCGAGCGCGCCTGGGCCGCGGTGGCCGAGGACAAGCCGCTGGAGATCGTGACCGGCAACAACGACGCCGACGCCGTCTATTTCCTGCGTTGGGTAGAACGTAACCACCCCGCGAAGGCCGCCCATGTCCGGGCGCATCTGGAAGCCTGGGGCGGCAACAGCTCGGGCCTCGGCGTGGCGAATATCGACACGCAGGGCAGGGTGCATCCCGACACCTACTGGTCCGACTACACGATCGGATCGGTCAAGGAGCAGCCCTTCTCGGCGCTCTGGACCGGGCCGGACCCGATGCTGGCCACCTTGCGCCAGCGCCCACGCCCGCTCAAGGGACGCTGCGGCGCCTGCGCCCGCAAGGCGGTCTGCGGCGGCAACACCCGGATCCGCGCCCTGCAGCTGACGGGGGATCCCTGGGCCGAAGACCCGGCCTGCTACCTTTCGGCCGCCGAAATCGGCATCGAGTCCGAAGCCGAGCGGCTGACCGTCACTCCCTTCCGTGGAAAGAGCCATGACCCGGCGCATCGCTTCCTCTAGCTCCGCCGTGTCGGTGCCGTTCGCTCGCGCCGTTCTCGGCGCCGTGCTGGCGTTTGGGTTTGGCACTGCCGCCCCTGCCGCGCCTGATGCGGGCGCGCTCTACGGCGAGCATTGCGCAAGCTGCCATGCCGAAAACCGCCTTGGCGGCACCGGCCCGGCACTGATCCCCGAAACGCTCGGGCGCATGTACGGGCCAAAGCTCGAGGCGGTGATCGCGGACGGGCGCCCGGCGACGCAGATGCCTGCCTTCAGCGAGGCCTTGGCTACCGACGAGATCGCCGCCATCGCCGCCTGGCT